>JAAEOI010000181.1 GCA_024244665.1 Bacteroidota bacterium
GATATAAATATGTATGCGGACGAGTTGAAGGTATTTACCAATGATATGAATGGATTTCAGGAATCGATGGCAAAATTGAAGTCGCAAAGGCCATCTTTGCAGATACACCAGGTACATCTGGAGGATATTAATGAAGCGGATAGGTGTATGTCGTGTCACGTTGGTATTAACCGGAAAGAGAGTGTTTCCGGGGATCAGCCGTATGCAAGCCACTCTAGGAGGGATGTCTATCTTGGCAATCATCCACCGGAGCAGTTTGGTTGTGTGTTGTGTCATGAGGGGCAGGGAAGGGCAACCATAAGCCCGGAGAAGGCACATGGAGAAGTGGAGTACTGGTTGAAACCAATGTACAGAGGCAAAGTAGCGCAATCTTCATGTATCAAGTGTCATGATAAAGGTGAAGATCTGGTCGGGGGTGAAGATATTGCGAAAGGGATAGAGTTGTTTGAAGGACTAGGTTGTTATGGTTGTCACGAAACAAAGGGGTTTGGAGAAGACCGGAATAGTATGATAGGGCCTGATTTGACCGAGATAGGCAGTAAGGTGAATCCCGGATGGTTGCTGGAATGGTTGAAAAATCCTAAACATTTCAGGCCGAGTACGAGGATGC
>JAAEOI010000182.1 GCA_024244665.1 Bacteroidota bacterium
ATGAAGGATCAGCTGGTTGCCGGAATGGAAGGGAATAAGAGAGGCTTCCTTACTCCGCCGGAACTCCCGGTTCTGGATACAAACCTTGTGGTAACGGGCCGTGTTCTGGATACCATCGACGGCTTCAAACCGGTTATTGCAAGCCTTACATATATTGATGCAAACGGAAGCATTCAGCCGGTGAAGGCCGTAACCAACGATTCTGGTGTTTATGTGGCAAGATTGCCCGAAGCCACCATCTATGGGGTTGAAATCAATGCAACGGGATATCTCTATTTTCTCGATATCGTCGACCTGCTTGGGCAGAACGGAGAGGAGAAGTTAATACAGGATTTCTACCTCCAGAAGATCGAGGTAGGTACCAAGGTGGTCCTTAAAAACATCTATTTTGAAACGGGTAAAGCAGTTCTCAGGCCCGAATCAAATGAAGCTCTGGACCTGGTTGTCCGGTTCCTGGAGAATAATCCGGATATGAAACTTGAAATCTCAGGTCATACCGATAATACGGGTTCACTCCGGATTAACCAGAAGCTTTCCAGGGAAAGGGCTAAATCTGTGGTGACCTACCTGGTAGGCAGAGGGATTCCCGATACAATGCTGGTTTATGAAGGCTATGCCGATACAGAGCCGGTGGCACCCAATGACAACCCGGAAGGCAGGGAGAAGAACCGCCGGGTGGAATTCAAGGTACTCTCCAATTAAACCCTGTTGTTTAACAATTTCTTTCCGTCCGGAAAGTGTTATTTTTGTCGGATAGTTCCGTCGAAATAAATTTACTATATAGTGAAAAGAACAGCATTTTACGATTATCACCTTGCTTTGGGTGCTAAAATGGTCCCCTTTGCAGGTTTTGAGATGCCGGTGGAGTATACCGGGGTAAAACAGGAACACATAAATGTGAGGGAAAATATTGGTGTCTTTGATGTGTCACATATGGGTGAAATCTGGGTAAAAGGGCCAAATGCATTTGCGCTGGTCCAGAAGCTTACCTCAAATGATATTAAGAACCTCAATCCGGGTGGGATCCAGTATACCTGTTTTCCCAATGAATCGGGTGGGATCATTGATGATCTGCTGGTCTACTATTACGACAGGGAGAAGTACCTGCTGGTGGTGAATGCATCAAATATGGAGAAAGATTACAGCTGGATTGTTGACCATAACCAGGAGGGTGCAAATGTGGAGAATGCCTCAGATCACATGGCTCAGCTGGCTGTTCAGGGGCCCGGAGCCGTTGAATTGCTGCAGAAACTTACACCGGTTGACCTTTCAGCCATACCTTACTATCATTTTGTAAGTGGCGAATTTGCAGGGGCTAAAGAGGTGATTATCAGCCATACCGGATACACCGGAGCGGGTGGGTTTGAACTCTACATGTATGTTGAAGATGCGGCACTTATGTGGGAGCGCCTGTTTGAAGCGGGAAATGAGCTGGGTATTCAGCCGGCCGGACTGGCATCTAGGGATACCCTCAGGCTGGAGATGGGTTTCTGTCTTTATGGCAATGATATCAACGGCACCACCTCTCCCCTGGAGGCAGGACTGGGCTGGATCACAAAGTTTACTGAAGGGAATAACTTTATAAACAGGAAGGCGCTGGAGGAGCAAAAAGCAGTAGGTGTTACAAAACGTCTGGTTGGTTTTGAACTGACTGATCGTGGTATTCCCAGGCAGCACTATCCCATCCTGGATGCTGAAGGAATAGAAATAGGGGAAGTTACCTCCGGAACCATGTCACCCATGCTGGGAAAGGGGATTGGAATGGGGTATGTACCGGTGGAACATGCGGCCAGGGGGACAGAGATTTTTATCGGGATCAGGAACAAAAAGGTTGCTGCCAGGTTAGTGCGCCTCCCGTTCTATATACAAAATGCTAATTAAGTGAACATGGAAGTGAAGAAAGTTGAGGTGTGTGTTTCACCTGCATTGTATCCATACTATGAGAATCCGGATGCCATTGTTGTGGTAACTGATATTCTGAGGGCCAGTTCGGCCATTGTTAACGCCTTTATGAACGGAGTGGAACGGATCATTCCCGTAGGAACCCTCGAGGAGGCAAAAGCCCTTAAAGAGCAGGGATTCATGGTGGCTGCTGAAAGGGATGGTATCGTAAGGGACTTTGCCGATTTTGGCAATTCGCCCTATAATTTCACCCCTGAGAAGGTAGGCGGAAAACAGATTGTCTACAGCACAACCAACGGGACCAACGCCATTCACCTGGCTTCCAGCGGGAGCCAGGTACTGATAGGAGCCTATCTCAACCTTGCCGCACTGGCAAAACACATCAGGCGGGAACACAAGGACCTGCTGGTGCTGTGCGCCGGATGGAAAAATAAGTTCAACCTGGAGGATACCCTCTTTGCAGGGGCACTAGCTCAATTGGTACTTGAGGATGATCATTTCAATACCATCTGTGATGCAACACTTGGATCAGTTGATCTTTACAATGCTGCCAAAGGGGATATGATGGGGTATATTTCCAAAGTGGCCCAGAAGGGGAGGCTGCAGAAGAATAACCTGGATGATGTGATTGAATATTGTCACGAAACCGATCTCACAGATCTGGTTCCCGTTTTGAAGGGTGATCACCTGACTGTGCTTTGAGATATTAAGTAAATCCTAGAAAATGACTATTAATCGGAAGTTATTCACAATGTTTGGTTGTCAATTCTAATAAATGTAATTTTGTGTGTTATCCAAATAACACAACTGAAATAATCATAAATTCAATAATTTTATTTCTTACCCATTATGAAAAAACATAACTTTTCCGCCGGCCCTTCCATCATTTCTCCATACACCATTAAACATACTGCTGATGGTATTATGGATCTGAACAATTCGGGCCTCTCTGTTATGGAGATCTCTCACAGGAGCAAGGATTTCATGGCCATTATGGACGAAACACAGCAGTTGATTAAAGATCTCCTGGATATACCTCAAGGTTACAGTGTTTTACTCCTGGGGGGGGGGGCCAGTATGCAGTTCTGCATGGTGCCCTATAATCTGTTGAATACCAAAGCAGCATACCTGGATACCGGTGCCTGGGCTAACAAGGCTATCAAGGAGGCAAAGCTGTTTGGGGAGGTGGACGTGGTTGCCAGTTCAAAGGAATCCACCTACTCTTATATTCCAAGGGATTACAAAATACCTGCGGATGCAGATTATTTCCACATTTGCACCAATAATACCATCTACGGTACGGAGATTAAGGAGGATATGGCTTGTGCAATAAACCTGGTGGCCGATATGTCGTCCGATATATTCAGTCGCCCGGTAGATGTTTCCAAATATGCCATAATTTATGGAGGTGCTCAAAAAAATCTTGGCCCTGCAGGGGTTACCTTTGTGATTGTCAAAGATGAAATCCTTGGAAAAGTTGACAGAGCTATTCCAAGCATGCTGGATTACGCGATCCATATTGACAAAGGTTCAATGTTCAATACGCCCCCCTGTCTACCCATTTATGCTGCCATGCATACCCTGCGCTGGTACAAAGAGCAGGGTGGAGTGGCAGCCATGTATGAAATGAACCTTGAGAAAGCTGCTATCCTCTATGATGAGATTGACAGGAACTCCCTGTTTGTTTCCGGGATCGCCAATGAAGATGACCGTTCCATTATGAATGTGACCTTTGTGATGAAAGATGAATACAAGGAGAAAGAGGCTGATTTCCTCGCCTTTGCCACAGGGAAAGGGATGTCCGGGCTCAAGGGCCACAGGTCAGTTGGCGGCTTCAGGGCCTCCATCTACAACGCTATGCCACTATCATCGGTTCAGGCATTGACCGATACCATGAAAGAATTTGAACAGAATATTTAATCGATTTAATCCCAGAAAATATGGCGAAAGTATTAATTGCAACAGTTAAACCTTTCTCTGCCGAAGCTGTGGCCGAAGTAAAGGGTATATTCAAGGAGGCCGGTTATGATGTGGAAGTACTGGCAAAATATCCCGAACAGTCCGACCTGGTCAATGCAGTATCAGATGTGGATGCCCTGATTATCAGGAGCGATAAGGTTGACAGGGAGGTGATTGAAGCTGCTAAAAATCTTAAAATTGTTGTCCGTGCCGGTGCCGGATATGATAACGTGGACCTGGAGGTCGCCACAGAAAAAGGTGTGGTTGTAATGAACACTCCCGGACAAAATTCTAATGCAGTGGCAGAACTGGCCATTGGGATGATGGTCTTTATGAACCGAAATGGATTCACTCCCAGTGCCGGAACCGAACTGAGGGGTAAAAAAATCGGGATCCATGCCTACGGGGCAGTGGGAAGAATCGTGGGGATGATTGCCAAAGGTTTTGGCATGAAGGTATATGCCTTCGATCCCTTTGTGGATCCGGTGGTCATTAAAAACGACGGGATTGTGTGTGAAGAGTCGGTGGAGAATCTCTACAGCAGGTGCCAGTACATATCTCTTCATATTCCGGTTAATGCAGAAACCCGCGGATCGGTCGGATATGACCTTCTTGCAAGCATGCCAGAGGGTGCCACCCTGGTCAATACTGCCCGAAAAGAGGTGATCGATGAGGAGGGATTGAAAAAGTTATTCACCGAAAGGGAAGATTTCAGATACCTCTCCGATATTGCTCCCGACTGCAGGGAGGAGCTTGAGGAACAGTACAAAAGCAAGGTATTCTTCACACCCAAAAAGATGGGTGCCCAGACTGCCGAAGCCAACCTGAATGCCGGAGTGGCGGCTGCAAAGCAGATTGTGAATTTCATCGATATGGGAGAAACTACATTTAAAGTCAACTAGATCATGGCGAATTTGCATCCGTTTAAGGGATACCGTCCCGGGAAAGAGAATGTGAGTGAAGTGGCTTCAAGACCCTATGACGTTTTGAATTCGAAGGAGGCCAGGATCGAGGTGGAAGGCAATCCCTGGTCCTTTCTCCATGTTGTAAAACCCGAAGTGGATCTTCCTGAAGGAACCGATCTTCATTCAGATCTTGTCTACAACAAGGGCAGGGAGAACATGGACAGACTGATCGAGAATGGATATTTCGTTCAGGATGCTGCTGAACTTCTCTATATTTACGGCCAGACCATGTTTGGAAAAACCCAGTATGGAATTGTGGCTTGTGCTGCTGTGGATGACTACTTGAAGGAGGTCATCAAGAAGCATGAGCTGACCCGGCCCGATAAGGAGGAGGACCGTATGAACCACATACGGGTAACCAACTTCAATGCTGAACCAGTCTTTTTTGCCTATCCTGATCATGCCGAACTGGATTCCATCGTTGAGCAGGTTGTTGCCGGGGAAGCGGAATATGATTTTACCACCGAAGATGAGGTGGGGCACCATTTCTGGATCATCTCCGATCCCACTCAGATCAGCAGGGTTGTGGAGATTTTTGAAACTGATATACCTTTTACCTATGTGGCCGATGGTCACCACCGGACTGCTGCTGCGGCCCTGGTCGGGCAGGAGCGGAGGGGAGACAATCCGGAACATAAGGGCAGTGAGGAGTATAATTTCTTTCTGGCAGTTCATTTCCCGGAATCACAACTCACCATCATCGATTACAACCGGGTTGTAAAGGACCTGAACGGACATACCCCGAAGGAATTCCTGAAGGAGCTGGAGACAGGTTTTGTGGTGGAGGAGAAGGGCTCTGAAATATACAAACCCGACCAGTTGCACCAGTTCAGCATGTACCTGGAGGGAATTTGGTATTCGCTTTCATCCAAGCCAGGGACTTACAATGACAGCGATCCCATTGGCTGCCTTGATGTGACAGTCCTTTCCGAACAAGTTCTGGGACCGCTATTGAATATCACCGATTTGAGGAAATCAAAAAGGATCGATTTTGTTGGTGGAATCAGGGGATTGAAGGAGCTAAGCGACCGGGTGGACAGTGGGGAGATGGCCGTTGCCTTCGCCCTCTATCCAGTGACCATGAAACAGCTGATGGATATTGCTGACAACGGCATGATCATGCCGCCCAAGACCACCTGGTTTGAGCCCAAGCTCAGGAGCGGACTGGTGATCCATTCACTGGATTAGTCGTATATTTGAGGCATGGGAATTGTTGAGAAGCTGAACAGTATCAGGGAAAGCCTGCCTCCTGAAATCATCCTGGTAGCTGTTTCCAAGACCAAACCGGATGAGATGATCCTGGAGGCCTACGAGGCAGGCCAGCGCGATTTCGGGGAGAATAAGGTCCAGGACCTTGCGGCCAAACAGGAGCGTCTGCCCAAAGACATCCGCTGGCATATGATCGGCCACCTGCAGTCCAATAAGGTCAAGTACCTCGCCTCTTTTGTCCACATGATTCACGGGGTTGACAGTCTCAAGCTGGTGGGTGCCATCAATAAGGAAGCTGCCAGGCATGATCGAACCATCGATTGCCTTCTGCAGGTCCGCATTGCCCAGGAAGAGACCAAATTCGGGCTCCCCCGGGAGGAGCTTTTAGGCCTTGTGGAATCGGAGCTTTTTGCAGGAATGAAAAACATCCGGCTCAGGGGCCTGATGGGTATGGCCACCTATACCGAAAATAGGGAGCAGATCAGGGCCGAATTTCAGCGACTAAATCTTATATTTGATGAGATGAAGGCTACTGCGTATAAGGATGCAGGGTATTTCGACCAGCGATCCTACGGAATGTCCGGCGACTATTTGCTGGCCGTGGATGAGGGATCCACAATGGTCCGTGTGGGAAGCCTGATCTTCGGACTGAGGAACTACTAATTCGTTTTACTATGATCGATCTTTCTACCACATACGGAGGAGTGAAGCTTAAGAGCCCGCTGATTGTTTCAAGCAGCGGATTGACAAGTTCAGTTGCGCGGATAAAAAAGATAGAACAGGCCGGAGCCGGAGCTGTGGTCCTGAAATCGCTTTTTGAAGAGCAAATCATGTTCGAAGCTAGCTCCATGTCGGCCGGGAACGACTACCCCGAAGCCGGAGATTATCTGAATGCCTATGCCAGGGAGAACTCCCTTGAGAGTTATCTTGGCCTGATCAGGGAAACAAAGGGAGCAGTTTCCATTCCTGTTTTTGCCAGCATCAATTGTGTGAAGAGCAATGAGTGGGTTGAGTTTGCGAAAAAGATAGAGCAGGCGGGTGCCGATGCACTTGAGCTGAACATCTATTTCCTGCCCATCAAAAAAGATAAGGATCCAAGGGAGTATGAGAATGCTTACCTGGACCTGGTTTCCGCTGTGAAGGAAAAAACTTCACTCCCAGTAATGGTCAAACTTGGACATGGATTTTCCAACATCACCTGGATGGTTCACCAACTGTACATGAGGGGGGCAGCCTCGGTTGTGTTGTTTAATCGGCTTTATGCTCCCGATATTGATACCTCGGATCTTTCTTTCGGATCAGCAGAGGTGCTGAGCTCCCCGGCTGATCTGCGTTTCCCATTGAGGTGGATAGGTATAGTCTCTTCGCAGGTAGTTGAGATAGACCTGGCAGCCTCCACCGGTGTTCACAGCGGGCTCGCAGCAATAAAGCAGATCCTGGCAGGTGCTACAGCCGTGCAGGTTTGTTCTGTTCTCTACAGGAACGGGATTGACTATCTCAGGGATATGATCGACGAGATGAAAGGGTGGATGGATAAGAATAATTACAGTTCGCCATCCGAATTCAGGGCTAAGATGAACTACAGCAACCTGAAGGATCCGTCGGTTTATGAAAGGGCCCAGTTCATAAAGTACTTTTCAAAAATGCATTAAGACAGCACACAGTACTCAGTATACAGTGCTCAGTACTCAGTACACAGTGCTCAGGTGACTTAATTAGACATTACTTTTCTATCTCCTAAATTATGATAATGATGATGTGCTGTTGGTAATGGGAAATATCTTGAAGAGATATTCTTGTTATCAGTAGTATTTATATTTCTGTATTGAACTGGTGTTAAGTTGTTTATCGAGCTGTGCGGTCAAGCTATTTCTGGCGAAGATTGTACCTGTGAAAGTTTCCGGATCCGTATTAAAAGGAATGATATGGTAATTGCCCGGGTTATTTTCATAGCATACATATCTGCCATGTCTGCAAGTATCCTGGCCAGATGAACACGGTTCTTATCAGGAAATTCCCTCGCCACATCCTCAAACGTAAAACCAAACATTTTTCTGCTCGAGAACTGCTAAAAGGGATATAAATTATCTGGTTACTATACTTTTTTGGTGCTTTTCAGATAATTGATATCTATCAATAGATATTTATTATCCGAAACAGCATCCTAATTGCTAATAACTGGATGCTTTATATCTATCGCTGGTTTTATTTAGTCCTAAATGTCGATATCAGCCCTGTCTGTACCATATACCTTTAAAAAGACCAATCATAATTGATGCTCCCTATCCGCTCCGGAAAGCTGTCCTAAACAATATCCTAAACAAAATCCCAGACAAAATCCCAGACAAAATCCTGTGAGTACCAGCCAGGGCGTCCTAATGACGAAAAACAGGAGTGTTTCTCAATTATGTTTTAACGCCGGAGTAGTTATCACGACTCGTGATAACTACCCTTATCAAAAGTAAATCGTTATCCAAAGTGCAATTATAAACAATACTGATAATCAATAATGTATCTCGTTTACTTTTTAAAACAGCTTTGGATAACGATATTGATTATGTTGTAAAATTCTTCAACCATTCCTTAAGTTTAGAGTCCTTTTCCCAGATGCTTTCATTTGCTTGAGCTGGTATGATATTGGTATATGCAGCCTCCAGGGCTTCTCGCTTTTGTTTTGAGTCGGCTCTTGCATAGATTTCTGTGGTCTGTATCGATACATGCCCAAGGATATCACGGATATAAACCAGATTTACACCGGATTGTAAAAGATGCATCGCTTTGCTATGGCGGAACGTGTGTGGACTAATTTTTTCGGGTATAAGATCAGGTTTAAGTACTCGTGCATTATGTGCATAAAGGTTTAGAATATATGTTACACCTGAAGTCGTTAGCTTTTCTCTCCGATTGTTGGCGAACAAAGGCCATTGATTGTATGCTGGATTGTCAAGGTGGTGCTCTTTCATATAAGATTCCAGCAACGTTACTTGCTCATTTTGTAATGGGACTATCCTTTTTTTATTCCCTTTTCCCAAAATGGTAACATAACAAGGTTTGTTCAGATTCAGAGATGATGGGGAAAGGTCGATGAGTTCTTGGACCCTTGCACCGCTGTCATAAAGCAATGCCAGTAGCGCAAGGTCCCGTCGTCCTTTTTTTGTATCCACCGGTACCTGTTCCAGCAGGAACTTGATCCCTTCTACTGTCAGGTAATTGACAGAACTTTTTCCTCCTTGTTTCTTAACCCTGATAGACAGGATATTCTGCCATTGATCAAGGTGCTTTACATCTTCATATTGCATATATGCAAAAAATGAGTGCAGGGCGGCCAGCCGCTGGTTTCTGGTCGAGTTGGCGCATCTACGTTCTTTTTGCAGCCAGTCAAGGAAGTCAAGGATGGTTTCCCGGCAAAAATGGGTGAGGGTCAACCTATCAGCTGCTATATGCCTGACTTTGTCCATATAAGTAAGCACAAGGGTAAAAGTATCTCTATACGATCTTATTGTATGGGAGCTGGCTCCCCTTTCTCCGACAAGGTATTCTGTGAAGAACTTTGTCAGGTATTTTGCAAAATCAGTAGCTGTTTCCATGATCCATGTTTATTTCGGGTTTGTTTGGGAATACAAAAGATGTGACTGGATTTTGCATCCCGATGATGTCAGGGTAAATTTCCTGCACCATCCTTACATATTTCTCCGTTCCTGATATCGTCTTGTGTCCGAGGAAGGTAGATAGAATAGGTAGCGCACAATAAATGTCGACTCCACCTTTTACCATTTTTTCAAGGGAGTGAATTGCCGTGGTGTGACGAATATCATGTACACGGGGGCCCTGGTTCTTTCCGATATGTGGTATGCCACACTGTCTCAGTACCTTTTTGAACCATCTGTATGCGGTTTTGGCTGTAAGCGGATTTCCAATAGCAGATACAAAGAAAAAACTCTCCTTGTCCATCAAGCCTTCAATCGGCATCCGGTTCCTATATGATTCGTATTGCTTCATCACTTCTTCCAGCGATGAGTTAACGGGTACCAACCTCTGCATCTTATTTTTGGTTTTCCTTATTATGATCCAATGGTGTGAGTAATCTATATCCA
>JAAEOI010000183.1 GCA_024244665.1 Bacteroidota bacterium
CATATTTTTGTTCGAGAACTGCTTAAAAATGCAGCGCCTCATGAAAAATAGATGTTTATTATCGGGTTATTATACTTATTAGTGCTTATCTGGATAATAAACATTTTTCAATAGATATTTATTATCCGAAACAGCATCCTGATTGCTAATAAATAGATATTTTATATCTATCTGGATTTTTGACGGACCTAAGTGTCGACATAAGCCCTATCTGTACCATGTACCAAATTTAGGTGCGTTCTAGCAGCCGTGAAAGATGAACTTCGTAGGATGGAAACCATATACCAATAAAAGACAGATCATAATGGATGCTCACTATCCGGACATGCACAACACACATTAAAAAGTGCCTGCATCAAAGGGATTCTGGAAGCAGAAGCGGCTTGCATGATGGAATCTTTAAGAAGGTTAATTGATGTCACAGACGCTCTGTTATTTTATGAAGCGCTTATGACTCATTAAGTCCTTGTTAGCCAGTATAGTATTAACCTTGCGCAGGAACGGGAACTGGCAGACTGACTGCCGGACTGACTGCCGGATCATATCCTGTGAAAACCGGCCAGGGTGTCCCGATGACGAAAACAGCTGATAAAAATAAACTCACCATATCAGGCAAAAGTAACAGGGTTGTGACTTTTTGAAATCGCAAAAATGACTACCGCTGTTTATTTCATATGGAGGCTTCATGATTCCATCATTTGATACTATCAAATAGGCCGGCTACATTCTCGGCAAAGCACCTGTTTTTTACTAGCTTTGTGACACATTATTGATATTAGACGTAAATGGCACATATCCTGGTAATTGACGACGAAAGAAGTATCCGGAATACCCTCAAGGAGATTCTGGAGTATGAGAAGTTTTCGGTCGACCTGGCCGAAAACGGGGCAGAGGGACTTGAGAAATATAAAAAAGGGAACTACGACATCGTTCTCTGCGACATAAAGATGCCGGAGATGGACGGACTGGAGGTGCTTGAAAAGCTCTTCGAGGAGCAGGGTGAAGCCCAGGTGATCATGATATCTGGCCACGGAAGCGTGGACAACGCAGTGGAGGCGATCAAGAAGGGAGCCTACGATTTCATTGAGAAACCCCTGGATCTGAACAGGCTCCTGATCACCGTCAGAAACGCCCTGGACAAAACCAACCTGATCACAGAAACCCGGGTGCTGAAGAAGAAAGTTTCCAAAGGGTATGAAATGATCGGAGATTCAGAGGCCATCGGGAAGGTGAAAGAGATCATCGAGAAGGTGGCTCCCACCGACGCCAGGGTGATGATCACCGGTTCAAATGGTACCGGCAAAGAACTGGTGGCAAGGTCCCTGCACGAGAACAGCAATCGAGCGGCAGCCCCCTTTATCGAGGTCAATTGTGCGGCTATCCCTTCCGAACTGATTGAGAGTGAGCTGTTCGGACATGAGAAAGGTGCCTTTACTTCGGCCATCAAACAACGCAAGGGAAAGTTTGAGCAGGCCGACGGTGGAACCATCTTCCTGGACGAGATTGGCGACATGAGCCTCTCAGCCCAGGCCAAGGTATTGAGGGCCCTGCAGGAAAACAAGATCACCCGGGTGGGCAGTGACAAGGACATCAATGTGAATGTACGGGTGCTGGCAGCCACCAACAAAAACCTGAAGACGGAGATCGAAAAAAGCAGCTTCCGGGAGGACCTCTACCACCGGCTGAGTGTGATCCTGATCCATGTACCTTCTCTCAACGAACGCCTGGAAGACATCCCCCTGCTGGCCGACCATTTCAACACCATTATCTGCGAGGAGTACGGTACCCAGCCAAAAAATATCACCTCCGATGCCATCAAGGAGTTGCAGAATATAACCTGGACCGGCAACATCCGGGAATTCAGGAACGTGCTGGAGCGGCTGATCATCCTATGTGACAAGGAGATTACCGGCAAGGATGTGATAGCCTTTGCCATGCCCATCTCCAGGTAGAGAAAAAACCCATCCCCAGGAACAGATCCATATGAACAAACTCTTGCCGAACACTTACAGGATTCACTACTTCATAATTGCGATCATAAGCCTTGTGGCGGGACTCCTGCTTTATACCCTCTTACCCGGGAAACAGGAAATGTGGATGTTTGTTAATTCAGACACACGCTATATGGCAGCAATCTATACCGACCTGTTTGTCCATCATACAGGTCTGCATGGCTGGCATCTCCCCGCCTCTCCCAACTTCTTTCCCGACATGCTGGTCTTCTCACTGTTGATGGCACTTCTGAAAGGGCCATTACTTACTGCCATGGTATACGGCGTACTTCAGTTAACCACAGTGCTCATCCTTGTCAACATCCTGATCCGGACCTTTGATCCTGAAATTTCTGTAAACAGACTTTACATACTCAGCCTGGTGATCCTGTTTCTTCCCTTCTCCTCCATCCTGGGAGAGAGCCACCTGTTGCCGTCCCAGCTGCTTTTTAATGGATATCACTGCGGATTCTTCATCAACAGCCTCCTCGCTACAATCTTCTACGTGAAGTATGTGAGAAGCGGAAAACGAAGTCTCCTGGTCCTGATGTCTGCTCTGAGCATGGTGGCAGTTGTTTCTGATAAACTGTTTATTATTGGATTTACCGGACCCCTGCTTGTGGTCTCCCTTGTCAACTATTTTCATGCATCGAGGGATAAACGACACCTTGTGGTCACCGCTGCCATCATAGTTTCCACACTCGCTGGACTGGGACTTTTCAAACTGATATCAGCTTCAGAGGCCATTACATTTATACCCACTACCTGGAAAACCTTTAATTTCCAGAACATAGGTGGTTCTTTCTCAACCCTGGTGATTCACATGAAGAGCATCATCATTAAGGCTCCATTTCAGCGGCTGCTTGTGCTGATGACCCTGTTTTTTATGTTAGGAGCCCCTCCCTTTCTCCTGGCCTTTCTCAAGCGATTTCTAAGGAATTCGGAAAACCAAGCCTTTCACCGGCAATACAATCTTTTGCTCTACATGAGCATGTTTACATTCATGGTTTTCTGGACTCCTGTGATCAATGGCAGCTATGTGGGTCCGGCCATTATCCGGTACAACTATGCCGCCCTGATCATTGGTTCACTGGGATTCATCTATCTCCTCCTCTACTTTTTCCCGGTCAGGAAAAGCCTGCCCCTTTTGAGGAAATACTTTGCTTATGCTTGTTCCCTGGGCATTCTCATTTTCCTGCTGCTTACCGGTATTAAGCACCAGGTAGGGAAGGGGCTCTCTGACTTTGCCGGCTACTACCCGGAATCGACCAGGTTACTGGACAGCCTGAAGAGTGAACACCAGCTTAAATACGGGGTTTCAGAGTACTGGCAGGCACTATCCCAAACACAGTACTCCCATAACGGGCTCAGACTGTATACTGTCTGGGATGACTCTTTCAGGCCCTGGTACCATGTGACCAATGAAAACTGGTACCACGACGGGGGGAAGGGCATACATGCAAATCCTGTTTTTAACTATCTGGTAGTTGACCGTTTCAAGAAAACCGAAAAGCTTGGAGAATTGTTTGGATCAGCAATGGATACCCTCTGCAACAAGCCGGACCTGGTGGTTATCAAGGTCCCCGATTTCAAATTTGACTCCGAAACCCGTGAAATATATCTCTTGAATCAGCCCTGAGTCAGTCCCTGGTCCTCTCCTGGATGAAAAAGTGAGGTCTGCGTTTTGTTTCATTGTAGATCCTTGCCAGGTATTCTCCCAGGATCCCGATACTGATCAGTTGAATTCCACCCAAAAACAGGATGGTTAAAAGCAGGGATGTCCAGCCGGGATTTGTATTTCCCAGCAAATTCATAACAATGGCATAGACAGAATAGAGGATTCCGGCAAGCATGGTTATAAATCCGAGGGTGGTACTCAATCGCAGAGGCCTCGATGAAAAGGATGTGACACCATCCACAGCAAATATGCGCATGCGCCTGAGGGTATATTTGGAGGCCCCGGACTGCCGCTTTTCCGCCTTATAATTAATGTAGGCCTGTTTGAATCCGATCCAGGTGACGAGGCCGCGGGTAAAGCGGTCCTGTTCTTCAATGGAGAGAAAGGCCTCCAGGGCCTTTCGGTTCACAATCCTGAAATCGGCTGCTGAGGGCTCAATTTTCACATCTGACAGGGCATTAAAAACCCGGTAAAACCATCTTGAGGAGATCTTTTTTAAAGCCCCGGCACCTTCGGTCTCTTTCCGGATGGTATTCACAATGTCGTAACCCTCCTCCATTTTCTTCAGTAATTCAGGGATGAGGGCGGGAGGATGCTGCCCGTCAGCATCCATCATAATCACAAGCTCTCCTCCTGCATCCTGCAGACCTGCCAGGAGGGCAGTCTGATGTCCGAAATTCCGGGAAAGCCGGATACCCCTGACCCGCTGATCCTCCGTGGCCAGCTCCCTTATCTTTTCGAATGTACGGTCCCGGCTTCCATCGTCCACGAAGATAATTTCAAAGGAGGATGACTGGCTCACATGTTTCAAAATCTCACGGTACATGTAGCGGATGTTATCCTCTTCATGATAGGCTGGAAGAACAATACTTAGCATAGTGCGGGTTTTTCAGACTAAAAGTAAGAAATAGTAGATTAAGCTGTGTTCAATATTTTATTATTTACCTTTGGGATCAGATTTTCCAACAATGAAACGCCTCTTCTACCTGCTTATTTTCATCTCCTTCCTTTTCCTGTTTTTTTTCCTCATCAGGCAGGATTATATCATCCCGGAAATTGTCAGTCTGCCCGCACTCGCCGGCTCCGTTCTGCTACTTATGGCGGGCTTTTACGCCCAGACCTACAGCTGGAAAGTTGCCCTGGATATTCATGGTTACCCGACCACACGGGGAGATGCGGTGGTCTCCCAGGGACTCTCGGTCTTTGCCAAATACATTCCCGGAAAGATCTGGGTGATCATAGGCCGGGCGGGCTACCTTTCGCCGGATAAAAAGGATCTGAAGGCAAAATCGGTCATTTCACTGAAGGAACAGCTGATCTACCTCTGGGCCGGCTTCTTAATCAGCAGCATACCTACTATCATCTACTACGGGCTGCAATGGATCAGTATTCTTGTTCTGCTCATCATCACAGGCTTAACTCTCTTCCTGTTTTTCCCGGCAATACATAACTGGTCCATGGGACTCCTTAACAGGATCATGAAATCACCCATAGACGTTCCCTCCATTGAATTCAGAGAATCTGTGCCCCTGATCCTGTCCGTAAGTCTGGTCTGGGCTTTCTGGACTTCCGGATTCTATCTCTTCATGATGGCCTTCTCTGCCAGCATCACACCCGTTATGATGTTCGCCTTTCCCCTGAGTGTTTGTTTCGGACTGATCGCTCTGTTTCTTCCCGGAGGACTGGGACTGAGGGAAGGGATTATTATTGCATACCTGGGACTTGCCGGGCTGGATGTTGAGATTGCCACCACAATCTCATTTATAAACCGTTTATGGTTTGTGGGAGGAGAGCTTTTTATCTTCCTTCTTGCCTTGCTGGTCAGGTTGATCAGGAAACCCTGAGCCCGGCTTCAGGCTATCGTTGCAGTCGGTCGTTATCCTGGATGTCCATCCACATTGCAGTCAGCAGAGACTGAAATCCACTGATAAACAGGAATACGAAGGCCAGCACTGTAACCGGATTGGCTTCCATGCCTTTCATGGCTAAAATCAAAATCTTCACCAGGAAGGGAATTGAAACCACTATAAGGGCCAGGGATATGTGGTAGAGCAGGAATAACGGGTGAAAGCTCTTAAACAGGTATTTACCCCATATACGCTTGATAAACAATTTCATAAGCAGGAATGACAACCTGGGAATCAGTTTCCTGATTTTCATCTTCGACTGCTCTCCGATACTGTAGACAGGTTTGATGCCCACCTCCCGGATGCTGCAGAAATTCATATTCAGCTTCACCAGCATATCATTGGGATAACCATAGGTGGGGTAGATCTTCGTTAGATCGATGGAGTGGAGTGCCTCCCTGGATATGGCTGTAAAGGCGGTCTGGGTATCAGAAATGGACCAGTAACCCGAGGCCACTTTTGTAAGGATGGATAATATGGAGTTTCCAAGAAACCTGACCCTTGGAATCACCATGTGAGCACTCTTATGTATCAGCCTGTTGCCCTTAACATAATCGATTCCGTCATAAACCACCGGGCTACAGATGCTTTCTATCTCTCCAGGATCCATCTGGCCGTCTCCATCAATCTTCACCACACAATCGATTTCATGATCCTTACACCACTTGTACCCCCTTGCAACCGCGGCACCCACCCCGCTGTTGCTGGTGAGATTGATCAGCACAACTTTGCTGTTATCTGCTTCACTCTCTATGATTTCACACGGCGCCAGCTTCTCATTCTCAGTGATCAGGCCTTCATGGACCAGCTGATCTGCGTAGTTGTACTTATTAGGAACAAAGGTTCCGATGATGGATGGAAGGGATTGCTCTGCAGCAGGAAGTTTGTCAATGTAGCCCTGTATAATCTGTGCTGTCTTATCTTTGGAACAGTCGTTGATGACCACGATACGATCCACGAATTCAGGCATGGAATCCAGTACCATACTGATCTGGCTCTCCTCATTGTATGCGGGAATGACTACCCCTATGGTTTTATCGTTCAGCATTAGCTACAAATTTGTCATATTTCGGTACATAATTGCTGCAACCTCCAGAACTGCTTCATCAAGTTGGATTCCGGAACGCTTAGCATATCTGCTTACCTCGGCAAGCAGTTTCCTGTCGTTTGTAATTTTGGCAACCAGGACACCCCTGCCCTCCTCTTCCCCCATCTCCTTAAGATCCTCATGTTTATCACCAGTAGAATAGAATTGATAGATGCCTTTTCGCGCCAGGTCGTAATCTGGCAGGGTCAGAGAGGTCCAGTAGTCAGGATGCCAGTCTAACCTCATAAAGGATTTCCAATACACCTGATTATTCATCCCGTTGTAGTGGATAAAGCCCTTTTTATACTGATGGGTCTGAATCTGTTGAAGGAAAACAAAAAACACCACAAGACTCATGAGCCCGTAGCGCAAATACCTCTTCCGGTTTTCCAGGATGAACTCAAAGACAGCAGCAAGGGGAAAGGCAAGGATGCCCGAAAGCTCCGCGAAGGCCCTCATACCAAAACTGCCCCCAAACCACCAGCACCACCATGAACTCTGTACATAGATCATACTGATCATCAAAACCACCATAGGCCAGAATAGTGCGCTTAATCTCTTTTTAGTCATCACCAATCCCACCATGGCAAATCCCATCAGGGGCGCATAAACAAACCATCCCTTTTTAAAACTGAAAAGGGTCTCCAGGATATGGGGGTGGGCCCAGAAAAATTCTCCACCATGGGGTCCATAACTATAGAACAGGAATTGCCCGGTAACAGCATGCCAGTACATGAACTGCGGCATCCAGGCAAGAATGAATCCTGCAATCATGATCAACACAAGGTGGAACTTCTTTAAGAAAAACAGGATTCTTTGTGTAAAATCCTCTCCTGACTTCACACCATATAACAGCAAAATGAAAAGTACCAGGATGTTGGATGGACGAACCAGGGCAATGAATCCCAACAGAACCCCGGTGAGCAGTGTATTCAACAAGGTCTGCCGCTTATACCAGCGGTCAACCATCCACAGGAACAGGATGATTAGAAAAAAACTACTGGCGTGTGCCATGGGAGCTTCATGGGTGGCATAAAAAAAGATATTTGTCCCCAGTGCTATGGCCAGCAGCGTCCAGATGGTGGTCCTTGTATTAAAGTATCTCAAAAGCAGGTTCTTCAGGATCACAAAGGCAATGATCACATAGAACAGAGAGATCAGGACCAGAAAAAGCTGGTAGATGGAACTGTAGCCATCCCTCTCCTTCCCGAAGACAGGGGCCAGGGCATGGGCCATGAAGAAACCCGGTGCATAGAGAACAGACATACCCATTGAGGTAACAATGAGCCGTTTCCCTGTTTCCATCTCATAGAACCAGAATTTATCATCATTGACAAATCCTTCCGGAGGGTTATCCAGGAAGTCCAGTGTAACATCCCCATAAATAAAAGCCGCAGGGAGGTAGGCATAGTATGAAATAATATCCCAGTGAATCACACCCCTCTCAAGGGGTTTGTTTCGTGTCCATCTGTGACTGGCTCCAACATTTCCCAGATAGAAAAGGGCAATGAACAAAATACACATCCTGAGTAAAAATCTGGATTGCTTTGTTGGGTTTTTTCCACTCATAAGCACAAAAATAGTGAATTGAGCTACATATCCTATTTTAAAACTGGAAGTAGATAAAAGGCTGCAGATCGGCCGACCACGATTGATAGATGATAAATACCATCACCACCGAGATTATGATCTTTACCCACAGTGGCGTAGCAAGGAAGCTGTTGAGCAGCTTGAGCTTCCAGCGTTCCGGGACCCAGTGGGTAAAGTAACCCAGTGCCATCACGGCGAAGACCAGGCGGTAGCTCCAGAGTACGTTGGGTATAATGGCTGCGTTGAAATCGTGTAGAACCTGGCGGATCAGCTGATTGGCCTTCTCCATGGATTCGGAACGGAACCAGATGCGGGTGAAGGTGATGAAGATAAAGGTATTGGCGATCTTCCAGATACGTGCCGCCCAATGTTTGCTCTTTTCGTAGGGGCTCACCTTTCGCCAGAGCTTGTAAACCACCAGTCCGATCCCGTTCAATCCGCCCCACACCACAAACTGCCAGCTGGCCCCGTGCCACAGTCCGCCCAGCAGCATGGTGATCATCAGGTTCACATCTGTCATGATCTTCCCCTTCCGGTTTCCCCCCAGGGGAATGTAAAGGTAGTCCCTGAGCCAGGTGGAAAGGGAGATGTGCCACCGTTTCCAGAAGTTGCCAATGCTGGTGGCCTTATAGGGAGAATTGAAGTTCTTGGGGAGCCTGAATCCCAGCAGCAATGCCACTCCGATGGCAATATCGGTATAGCCCGAGAAGTCAACATATACCTGCAGCGAATAGCCAAACAGAGCCGCCAGGTTTTCAAAGCCTGAGAAACCCGTAGGATTCGCAAAAACCCGGTCCACGAAATTGAGGGCGATGTAATCGCCTATGAACATCTTTTTAAAGAGCCCCTTCAGGATTATGAAGAGGGCGAAGCCAAACTCCTCCATGGAGAGGCTGTAGCGTTTGTAAAGCTGGGGGATGAACTCAGAAGCCCTTACGATGGGGCCTGCCACCAGCTGGGGAAAGAAGGAGACATAGAATCCAAAATCCAGGATATGCCTCACCGGGTCGACCTTGCCCCGGTATATATCCACCGTGTAGGAGATGGTCTGAAAGGTATAGAACGAGATGCCCACGGGCAGCAGGATCATGCTTACATCGAAATGGGTTGCGGTGAGATGGTTCGACCAGAGTGCCAGGTGGTTTACCACTTCAATGTCGGTGTTCAACAGTCTGTTTACCGTATCCACAAAGAGGTAGGTGTATTTGAAATAGGAGAGCATGAAGAGATTGATCACCACACTCATGATCACGCCAAACTTCTTCCAGCCCTGTTTCCGGGCACGGTGGATCAGGTTCCCCAGGTAGTAATCCGAAAAGGTGGAGAAGACCAGGATCAGGAAGAAAAGTCCCGAGGTCTTCCAGTAGAAAAAGAGGCTTGCCCCGAAGAGGAAGGCGTTCCTCACTGCTCTCTGCTTATATAGTCCCGAATAGATCAGCAACACCACAAGGTAGAAGGCCCAGAAGAAGAGCCGGGTGAAGATCAGGGGTTTCTCCGGGTTAAATAGAAATATATCGATCAAGACCTGCAGCAATACTACCTGTTTTTGGATTGATACTGGTTATACTCAAACATAAGGGCATTATAAAACATCTCGGCCACAAGGTTAATCCCCAGCGGTGTGAAGTGGATGTAGTCGGTGGAGCCCAGCGGCGGATCGGTATGCACAAATGAGGGCATGGAGTTGTGCCCTCCCATGGCTTCATAAAGGTCCCAGAAGGCAAAGCCCTCCTCCAGGCTCGCATTTCTCAGGGCATCCCTCACCGGCTCCACACCGGGAAAGCTTTCAAAAACCCCCTTTACCTTCAGGGACATGTCGGAAGGACCAATAACGATGACCGGTACGCCGGGACAAAGCTCCTTCAGGAAATCAAGCTCCCGCCTGAAGGATCGCTGGTAGCGGGCAGCGTTGATATAGGGAACCACATTACCCCCGTACTGCAGGATGATCAGCCCGGGCGACAGATACTCCATCATCTTTGATTGCTGCTCGTGGTTCATCTTGGTAAAGATCAGTCCCGACCCTCCCCGCATGGCAATGTTGTCCATCTGCACTCCCCGGTACGATTCAAAAGAGATCCCGTAGATGCGCCCCCCTTCCGGAAGATTCAAAGAGAGGGAGAGCTCCTTGATCCGGGAGTGGTGCCTGTAGTCGGCCACACTGAATCCATCGGGCAGGTTCCGGATGGAGTCGGTGATGGTATCGTTCACCACAAAATTAAGGGCAGCATCCTGCACATAGGAGTGCATGAATAACCTGATCCGGTCAAAATTACCTGTCCGCCGTGAAGTATTGAAGCTGTATTGAATCCGGGGCAACACCCCCTCTTCAGGTGTGGGAACCGATGCAAAAGCACCCATAATCCCATATACATTGTGTGTGATGGTGGAATCCCGGTTCCCAAAATAGGTATATCGTAGCCACTCTCCCTCATGCTCCTGACGGTAAGCCATACTCCCCCCGTAGAGCGGTACCGCCTGTACCAGCCCGGTACCCGATCCGCCGAACTGTTTTTGAATCCGGTAACGGATCAGTGCTGTCATCCGGTCGTTTTCGATCTGGGAATCGCCAAAATGCATAATCCTGGTCCGCGCCGTGGAGCCTTCAAGCACGCCATCAAGCTTCGCAAAGAAGGGATCCAGCAGTTTTGCTCCATTCTCAGAAAAACTGATCCGGCAAACGGCATGCTTCAGGCTGTCGGCATTGGCAGGATCAACCCTGGGGAGGTTTAAGGTATCAGGCTCCCCGCCTGCTGCACCTTCTCCGTTTGCAACACCCTCACTCCCGTCCTCCGGATCTTCTGACACCGTCGAGGCAGCAACCAGCTTTTTCACCACCTCGTCACTGTCCTGCTTCTCACGGGAGAGATCGGAAAGATTCATGTATTTGAGCCGGATCGAAGGGGTAACAGAGATACCCTCGCGCGGAAAAATGAGGGCAAGGAGAAACAAGCAGAATGCAGCTGTTGCAAAAAAAATGAAGATCCGCAGTGGCTTCATATATCAAATATAACGCACGCTTCGGGAAATCCAAACGGAGTTTAATCCTTTGGTTTGATCCTGATGACCTGTCCGGGTTGAATTTTTGATGAATTGCTGATATTATTCAGCCTGGTAATATCATTCTCCGACACACCCGGATACTTCCTGGCAATCTCCCAGAGGCTGTCTCCCGACCTCACCGTGTAAGTGATGTAGGCTTCATTACCTGCCGGGCCTGCCGTAACCGGAGCTGAGGATGCAGACGTGGCGGATGATGCGGACGTGGCGGATGATCCCCCGGCAGCTCCTTCCGGGACCTCCCTGCCGGCAAACTCCTGTTTCTGGGCAAAGCTCATGTTATTCACTTCCTGGTACCGTACCGATTTCCCTTTGGGCTTGTAAATCAATAATTTTTGTCCAGAGCGGATGATGTTGCGGCTGATGTTGTTCCAGTACCTGAGGTCGGAAGCACGAACATCGTACCAGTCGGCAATGTACCCCACATTGTCGCCCGACTTCACCACATAGTAAAGCTTGTCATACTTATTGGCCGGCAGGTCGACCCGGTTACTGGCCGAGTAACTCTGTGGAGAGGCCACCTTTTTACCAGGATCAAAATAGACCGAATCCCTGTAAGCAAAGATACTGTCCTGCAGGTCGATAAACGAGGCTGTATACTCCATGGGGATCTTCACTGCATAGGATTTTTTGGACGTACCCGGGATTATATCTGCCCTGTACTGCGGGTTCAAGTCCCTGAGCTGCTTCACCGGGATATCCAGAACAACGGCCACCTGCATCAGGTGCAGCGGTTCATGGACCATGATGGTATCCACTGCCCTGGGCAGGCTCAGGGGCGCAGGAATAATCAGGTGATCCTCGTAGTGGTTCATCGTGTAGGTGGCAGCAATAAAGGCCGGCACATAACCACGGGTCTCCCGTGGAAGGTAGTAGTAAATCTCCCAGAAACTGCGTCTGCCGCCCGAGCGGCGGATCGCCTTGTTCACGTTGCCCGGACCACAGTTGTAGGCCGCCAGAGCCAGGGTCCAGTCCCCGTAAATCCCAAAAAGGTCGGACAGAAAGCGTGCCGCAGCATGGGTGGCTGCAACCGGGTCCTTCCGCTCATCGACAAGCGAGTTGACGGTCAGACCATAGTGGGTGCCTGTCCTGTACATGAACTGCCATGCGCCCACTGCCCCGGCCCGGGATACTGCCCTGGGATTGAGGGCCGATTCGATGATGGAGAGGTACTTCACCTCGTAGGGTACCCCATAGAGATCGAAGATCTCCTCGAAAAGGGGGAAGTAATACTCTGCCAGTCCTAGCATATTGCGAACCTGATCGCGCCTTTTCCGGGTATAGAGGTTGATGTAGTTCTTCACGATCCGGTTGTAGGTCAGATCCACCACCGACGGTATCTCAGCCAGTCTGGCCAGATAGACAGAATCGGAAAAATCGGGCACCAGCGTATCGGCCTCCAGGTCGTAATCGTCCACCGCGCTCTCCAGCGACTGGTTGACATACCAGAGATTAACCAGGCTGTCCAGGTTGTCACCGGTCCTCAATTCCAGCTCTCCCTCCATAGAAAACTGCTCCTGGATGGAGTCAAACAGCAGGTAATTCAAGGTGTCCTGTCCGCTACTGATCGCCGCGGCTAAAACCATCACCAGGCCAGGCAACAGGGCCTTTACTCCTAAAATCCTTCCCATTATCTTCTTCTCATGTTAAAACTGCATGTGAGGCCATATGAATAACCGGTCAAACTCACCGGGGCCATCAGGGGCTGAAGTGACGGAGATATCCCCATGGAGAGGTTCTCGGTTACATCCCAGCTGTAGAGCTGGGCATCCACGTAAGCATCCACCACCTGGAGCGCATATACAGCGATCATTGCGATGTAGCTCATCTCCATGTAGCGCCGGGTGATCCGCACGTAACGTTCGTTGGTAGCGTCAGGATTGAGCAGGTACTCTGCGCTGTATTGCCGGTAAAGATTCGTGTTAGAATATATAGCGTAACCTGCACCACCCATGGCTGCCCATACGATGGGTATCTTATAGTACTTGCGATTATAGCCCTGGCCCAGTCCAGGCAAAACAAGGGACAGCATGATGGCCCTGGACGGGGAGTGGCTGAAATCGGGCTCAACCATGGCGGTATCGCCATGTACCCTGGGTGCGGTCCGGAAATGTGAAATTGTATCGGTCCCCATCATCTCATAAACAGTATCCGACTCCCACAAGGGGATATACTCGGGGATCTCTCCGTACAGGGTGCTGTCTGCCACGGGTCGTGGTAAGAGGGTATCCGGTATTGAACGTGGTAAAAGGGTATCCGGTACTGAACGTGGTAAAAGGGTATCCGGTACTGAACGTGGTAAAAGGGTATCCTGCTCCTGGCAGAGTGCAGGGGCGGAAAGAAGAGAGATCGTAAGAACCGTTAATAAGATTCTGTTCATTTACCCGGTTTATCGAAGATGCTCACAATACGCTGTAAGTCCTCATCCGATTTAAAGGGAATAACGATACGGCCTGTACCTTTATTGCTTCTTTTGAACTCCACAGTGGCTCCGAAGTAGTGGGAGAGATGTTCCCTGAGGTCTTCATAATCAGACCTGGGCTCTTCCTGCACCTCCTTCTTTTCAGATTCAGCTACCTTGGTATCACGGGCAAGGTCTTCAACCTGCCTCACTGAGAGGTCCTGCGCCAGGATTTTGGTGAAGGCTTCAATCTGAAGCTCCTTGTCCTCGATTCCCAGCAGCGCCCTTGCATGGCCCATGGAGATCCTCTTCTCACGAATCGCAGTCTGCACCTCAACGGGGAGGTTCAGCAGCCTGAGGTAGTTAGCGATGGTGGCCCGTTTCTTTCCAACCCGCTCTCCCAGCCTCTCCTGGGTCAGACTGAACTCTTCAATGAGCCTCTGGTATGAAATGGCTACCTCGATGGCATCCAGGTCGTCCCGCTGAATATTCTCGACCAGGGCAAGCTCCAGCATGGTGTCGTCGCCTGCTTCCCGAACATAGGCAGGAATACGCTTCAAACCTGCCTTCTGCGCAGCACGGAGCCTGCGCTCCCCGGTAATCAGTTCGAAAGAGTTATTCGCCGCTCTCCTGACTGTAATGGGCTGGATGATCCCATGCTCCTTCACCGATGCAACCAGTTCATTCAGGGTATCCTCATTAAAATAGGTCCTGGGCTGAAACGGATTTACAGCAATACTCTTCAGGGGGATCTCATTCACCGCCGACGGGGAATGAACCAGGCCCCTCTCCTTTTCCCCGGAGACATCAATCAATGCTCCCAATCCCCTGCCCAATGCGTTCTTTTGTGCTGACATACAGTTTTTTTCTTAGTCTAATACTTTTTCTTCCTGCTTCAGAAGGGTTTCCTCGTTCTTCTGCAGGATCTCCCTGGCCAGGTTCAGGTAACTCACGGCACCCCTTGACTCGGCATCATATAGAATAGCCGGCTTCCCGAAGCTGGGGGCCTCACTGAGTTTGATATTCCGCTGGATGATGGTCTCGAAAACCATCTGCTGAAAGTGCTTCTGTACTTCGTCCACCACCTGGTTGGAGAGCCTCAGCCTTCCATCGTACATGGTGAGCAGGAAGCCTTCAATCTCCAGGTCGGGATTGAGCCCCCGTTGGATAATATTGATGGTGTTGAGCAGTTTACCCAGTCCCTCGAGGGCGAAATATTCACACTGAACCGGAATGATCAATGAGTCGGCCGCAGTTAATGCGTTCACCGTGATCAGTCCCAGCGAAGGAGAGCAGTCGATGAGGATATAATCGTAGTCATCCCTGACCTGCCCAATCACATTCTTGAGCATATATTCGCGATCATTCATATTCAGCATCTCAATCTCCGCTCCAACAAGGTCGATGTGAGACGGAATCAGGTCCAGAAGCTCAATATCGCTTTTGAGGATGATCTTACGGGGATCTGCATCCTCGATCAGGCACTCATATATACTTGTCTTCACCTTTTTGATATCAAAACCAGATCCGGAGGTGGCATTGGCCTGCGGGTCTGCATCGACGATCAATACCTTCTTCTCAAGCACAGCCAGGCTGGCTCCCAGGTTAATGGCAGATGTTGTCTTCCCCACTCCTCCCTTTTGATTCGCTAACGCAATTACTTTTCCCATTGGCCTTATGTTTTTTACTGATTGGATTACTAGAAACGGTCTTCTCCTTCTTCAATTGGAGGGTCAAATTTACTATTTTCGAGTACCCAGCAAATTTTAGGCATTTCGTTATTGTAAACAATAATTTCGCATTTATAAACACTTTTTTAACAATTCATGCTCATAACTTCATAAGGTATTTATGCTCAAACCCCTCAAAGAAAGCACAAAGTAAGAAATAACTATCTTTGGACCGGACATTAAGAAATAAATGAGCAAAACAAGCTGGATTACCATCGTAAACAGAGCCGCAGGGGGAGGAAAAACCGAGCGGGACTGGCCCAGGATTGAGAGCCATCTGAATAAACAGGGGATTAATTTCGAGCCTTTCTTTACCAGCAGGCGCCTGCACGCAGCGATTATTGCCAAGAATAAAATCAAGGAGGGATACTCCAGAATCATCGTGGTGGGGGGCGACGGAACCATGAACGAGGTAATCAACGGCCTTTTCTCTCAGGGTGTTATACAAACCACCGAGGTGATGCTTGGGATGATCTCCGTGGGAACCGGGAATGACTGGGCCAAAATGTTCAACATTCCTCTCGCATATGAAGAGGCGGTAAAGACCATTAAAGCGCAGCGCACCTTCATCCAGGATGCCGGGCTGGTGCAATACACCAAGAACGGGAAAGAGTGGAAACGTTATTTCATCAATATCGCCGGGATGGGTTTCGGTGCGAGGGTGGTGGAGCGTTCCAACCGTATGAAAGACAAGGGCAGAAGCAGCACCCTGCTCTACTTTTATAACATCTTTACCAGCCTGATGCGCTACAAGGCTCAGATGGCCAGTATCGCAATTGACGGAAAATCCTTCAACCGGAATGTCTTTTCCTTGAACGTGGGCATCTGCAAATATAACGGAGGAGGCATGATCCAAGTACCCCATGCAGTGGCCGATGACGGCTTGTACTCCATTACGTTGATTAAAAAAATGGGTAAACTGAATGTGCTGGCCAATGTGAAACGTCTCTATAACGGAAGCATTGTCAACCACAGCAGGGTAGAGACTTATACCGGACAATCGGTTCAAATCGAAGGTTCCTCAAAGCTGCAGATTGAGACTGACGGGGAGACACTTGGCCAGGGCCCGGTGAGCTTCGAGATTATCCCACGCAGTGTGCGGATTATTTCAGGCGAAATGTCAGCCTAGCTTTCGAAGGGTGATCTCAAATAGTTTGGGCCAGTATTTCCCGGTTACAAAGAGGCGGCCGTCCTCTTCATCCCAGGCAATCCCGTTAAGGACATCAGTGCCGGACCGACGATCGCCCGCCTTCAGAATTCCCTTCAGATTGATGCGACCCTCCACAATACCGGTTTCCGGGTCGATGATCACAATCTCATCCGTATAGTACCTGTTGGCCCATATTTTACCATTGATGTATTCCAGTTCATTCAGGCTGTCGGCACGCCCCTTATGATCGTATACCTCAATCTGCCGGGTCACTGTAAAGAGTTCCGGGTCGAGAAAATAGATCACATGGGTACCGTCGCTCATGATAAGTTCCTCCACGTTGTGGGTGAGCCCCCACCCCTCCTTATTCTGATAATAGACCTTCTGTATCTCCTCAAAGGACGAAAGATCATAGATGAATCCAACCTGCGATTTATAGGTTAGCTGGTAGATCCGCTCCCCCATCACAGCAATTCCCTCTCCGAAGAGAGCGGGATCCAGGTTCCTGATCTTCTCCACCTTTCCCGATTCCAGATTCACCTTTCTGAGAGAGGAGGTGCCATAATTACCTGTACCCTCGTAAAGCCAGCCATCCACATATTGCAGCCCCTGGGTATAGGCTTTAACGTCATGAGGATACTCCCTCACCAGGGAGTACGTGTATTCAACGGGAGGCTGGCTGGAAAGAAAGGTGACCTGCCGGCTCTGGTTCTCTGTGGCTCCCCCCCTGAAATATATCCTCAGTCTTAATCCTGATTTCCCGGCCTTCTCTGACCCGGTGGGAATTCTCGCCTCCACCGGTCCCCCTTCCGGAAAGCCGGTGGCAGCATCCAGGGTATGCATCAGGGCTCCCCCAAGAAAGATCTGGACCGAATCCACGGAGACGCTGTCGGGGTACTCCAGTCTGACCGGGATGTCCTGGCCCAGCGCCAGCTGAACCGGTTCCACAGGTTCAACCAGAGTTGACAACCTGGGCTGAACAGGGGTGGCCGGCTTTCCTGACCCCTTCTTTCCAGTGACACCATTTTCCGGTCCGCATGCGGTGAGTAGGGTCAGAATGACAAAAAGGGGGGAAAAAAATCTGGTCATCTCGGGAATAGAATTAGCGAGCAAAGAGGCGCTGAATAAAATTACGGTTCCGGGGGAGGCTTTTCAGCTCCATCTCCAGGTGCGGGTGTTCCTCCGGATTGATCATCTGATAGATTTCACCCCAG
>JAAEOI010000184.1 GCA_024244665.1 Bacteroidota bacterium
TATTCCGGGCATTCAACGGCGGCATCGGATTCCGTTATGAATTTCCGGAGCAGCAAAATATGAAAGCTGTGCAAATTTCGGATGAGAAAACGGAGTTTAACATGGCAGGTGATCACAAAACCTGGTGGATAAAAGCCTACCAGTATAACCGTTATGAATATCTGTATCAATCATCACCGCTAAGCGAAATAGATACAGTCCATACGCCGTTTACCATGGAGACAGATGATGGGCTTTTTCTCAGCATACATGAAGCGGCGCTTACCGATTTTGCCAGCATGACCATTGCGCATACTGAAGGTAACAATCTTAAATGTGACCTGGTGCCGTGGTCGGATGGAACAAAAGTAAAAGCAGAAGCCCCCTTTGTATCACCATGGCGGACTATACAAATTGCAGAAACAGCCGGGGACCTGATCACATCATATCTTGTCCTAAACCTTAATGAGCCCAACAAGCTTGAAGATGTTTCCTGGATTAAACCGGGTAAATATGTAGGTATCTGGTGGGAGATGCACCTGGGAACA
>JAAEOI010000185.1 GCA_024244665.1 Bacteroidota bacterium
GGCGCTTGGTAAACACCCGGATCAGCTTGGTGAGGAGTTGATTACGTTTATGGAAGATGCTATGCCGCCAAATCCGAAGGTGTTTTTCAAACACCCGGGAACAACCAAGCGAATTATCAGTGCCCTTCCCAGGATGACATTCAGCCCCACCTCTCAGGAAGTAGTCAGTCAGCCGAACCTGGATGATCTCCCGGTTATAACCAGCTGGCCTGATGACGGCGGACCTTTCATCACCCTACCCCAGGTTTTTACTTACGACCCGCATGACGGGAAACGAAACCTGGGAATGTATCGTATGCAGGTCTTCGACAACCAGACAACAGGTATGCACTGGCAGATACAGAAAGGCGGCGGGTTCCATTTTTATCAGGCTAAAAAAATGGGTAAGGATTTTAAGATCGCTGTAGCATTGGGAACCGATCCCGCACTCCTGCTGGCCACAGTCGCCGCATTACCTGAAGGCATAGACGAAGTCATGTTCAGCGGATTCCTCCGTGGTAGAAGGACACGAATGACAAAAGGCAGGAGCATACCTATCAAAGTTCCTGCAGATGCGGAGTTTGTTCTTGAGGGCACTGTTCATCCTACGGAGTTGCGCATGGAAGGTCCTTTTGGTGACCATTTCGGGCACTATTCCCACGCTTCGAAATTTCCCGTATTTCATATAAGCAAAGTCACACATAGAAAAAACGCC
>JAAEOI010000186.1 GCA_024244665.1 Bacteroidota bacterium
ACCATCATAATAATTATTCCCAATCATTCTTGTTCTCGAATCAAATTCAACAGTTTCTTTATCATCATCGTTCATTACCAGTCCTAGTGAAATAAATGGCCCATACTTTATTGGTGTTACTCTAAAATGAATTAATGCTCGTTGCCCAACTTTTTCTTTTGAACTTAGTAAACCATCAAAACCAATACTTTGTGCATCATATGAATTATTGTTTCGTTCAATATTATCAACTAGCTGGAATATTGCACCGATATACAAATTTTGATTGAATCGATACCCAACTGTGAAACTTGGTTTAAAACTCTTTGATAGAAAAGGAATTTCGCCAAAACCTATGCCTGCTTGATAATATTTTTGTGGCATTCCATCATTAGTTTGTGCAGCAAGACATTTCCCAAAACTAATTACTATTAGAATTGCTATAAATTCTGTTTTCATGATTTATTAGAATATTAAGTGAACTAATTGGATAATACCTTTAAGGAGTTGAATTAGTACTATTCCAAAAATAGAATTGATTACTAAAGTTAAAATTGCTGCACCATACAGTCCGAAACTCATAATAGCAAGGCTATCGGCTATACCAATATCATTGCCTATGAGTTTATTTACAATAACCCAGGCATTTAAATGTTTAGCTTCAGCTCCTAACAAATAGTCAATAGCTATCATGATAGCCAGGCAAGCTAAGCCAGCAATAAGATATATTGAGATTGGATAAGAGAAAAATGTTTTCATATGTATAAGTTTAAAGGTTCACAACAAAGGTGAGGTGAACAAAAAACCTATGCATTAACATATGTTAAGATATAAAATGAAACAAATTACTTTTTAACCTGCTGCGCTCGGATCCTGCTTAATTGGATTGGTGTAATACCAAGATAGGAGGCAATATGGTATTGTGGTATTTGATTTTCTAATTCGGGATATTCATCTCTAAATATTAAGTAGTTTGCTGTTGCATCATTTGTGACCATTCTGATATCATGTCGTTCTTTCTTTATCCATTCGTCTTCCAAAATGGCCAACATTAGAGATTCGAGGCTTCTATGTGAAATAAAAAGTTCTCTGAACGATTGATATGAAAATTGTACAAGACGACATTTAGTAAGCGCTTGAAAACTAAGTTGGCTGGCTCTCTTTGACAAAAGTGATGTGAGTGCTGTTGGGAAAGTGTTTTGAATCTTCATCAGATAAGGGATGAATATTGTTTACTGATTTTAGTATATCACTATCCATTCGATACTTTTTTGAATGCCACAACGGGGTAGCTTACGCCCCCTGAGAACCGTACGGATTTTTTTGCAAGAACCGGTTTCCGGTCTGCCCCAGCTCCAAAGGTGCTAGATTTCAACCCACGCCTCGTTTTCTGAGCTCTCCACAGCTTTGTCCACGAACTTCATTCCCCGCAGGCCTTCGTAAACTGTCGGGAAATCCTTTGCCTCTTCAGGTGGTTCGCTTCCCTCCAGGATGTGTTGGATACAGGTGGCAACATTGCGGTAAATGTTGGCAAAGGCCTCAATGTATCCCTCCGGGTGACCGGCGGGAACGCGGGTGTTGTAGGCGGCAATGTCACTGACAAACCCGGTGCCTTTTTGCCGTACCTCCATGGCTTTGTCGAGCCACTTAACGACCAGGGTGTTTGGCTCCAGCTGGTTGAACTCGATTCCGCCTTTTTCACCATATACTCTGAGCCTGATGGCATTCTCTTCACCGGCCGAGATCTGGCTGGCGTACAGGACACCACGGGCGCCTCCCTCAAATTGCAGCAGCATGTTGGCATCGTCTTCCAGTATGCGGTTGGGGACATGGGTACTCAGATCGGACATCAGCCTCGCTGTTTCAAGACCCGTCACATATTCGGCCAGGTGAAATGCGTGGGTCCCGATTTCACCCACACAGCATGTCTTCCCGGAGCGGTTTGGGTCTCCCCGCCATGAGGCCTGAACATGATCGGTCTGTTCCAGTGGTTCGCTGAGCCATCCCTGCGGGTACTCCACAACCACCTTCCTGATCTTGCCCAGTTCCCCATTATGAACCAGCTTCCTGGCCTCTTTCACCATGGGGTATCCTGTATAGGTATGGGTTAAGGCAAAGAGCAATCCGGTCTCATCTTTAATACGAACCAGCACCTCTGCCTCATCGGCATCCAGGGCAAGTGGCTTGTCGCATACCACGTGGAAACCATTCTCCATGGCCAGCTTGGCAGGTTCGAAGTGAAGATGATTGGGGGTCACTATGCAGACAAAGTCCATCCTGACGCCCTCGGGGAGTTTGGCCTCCCCGGCAATCATCTCCTGGTAGGTGTCGTAGATACGTTCGGGTGCCAGGTAGTACTCTGCTCCCGTTATTTTTGATTTCTCCGGGTTGGAACTGAATGATCCGCAGACCAGGTCGATCTGTCCGTCCAGGATGGCTGCCATATAGTGTACATGGCCGATAAAGGAACCCGGACCGCCGCCCACCATCCCCATATTGATTTTCCGTTTTGCCATAGCAGTTATTCTGTTAGATGGTTGATTACTTAAAATTACCTTTTTTTTTGTAATTGAGAATCAGAATTGACCAATTGAATCGTTGGTGTATATGGATTTTTTGTGAATAAGGGCCTCGGTATAATGGGGTCTTTTTTATTACATTTGAAACTGTAAATAAGGGAGCCGTATGGAAAAAATTAGATGGGGGATTCTGAGCACCGCGAAAATTGGGCTGAATAGTGTGATCCCGGCCCTGCAGAAAGGGTTGAATTCGGACGTGAACGCCATTGCATCGAGGTCGCTGGATAAGGCGAATGTGGCAGCAGAAAGTCTGGGGATCGCCAGGGCATATGGCTCCTATGAGGAGCTGCTGTCCGATCCCGATGTGGATGCTATCTATAATCCCCTTCCCAATAACATGCATTTGGAGTGGAATATAAAAATCATGGAGGCCGGAAAGCACCTTTTGTGCGAGAAACCCCTGGGCTTAAATGCGGCCGAGGTGGAGGAGATGATCAGGGTGCGGGACAAGTGCAGGGTGAAGGCCGGGGAGGCTTTTATGGTAAAGTCGCATCCCCAATGGATTGAAACCAGGGAGCGTATACGCCGGGGCGAAATAGGGGATCCGAAGCTGGTGCAGGCGGCATTCACCTACTATAACGTGGATCCCAGCAACATCAGGAATATCCCCACCATGGGTGGGGGAGGGATGTGGGACATCGGCTGCTATTGTGTCACCATGTCGAGGTACGTTTTTGAAGAGGAGCCTTTGAGGGTGGTGGCCAGTATGGATTTGGACCCGAAGTTTGGTACTGACAGGCTGTCCAGTGTGATTATGAAGTTTCCCTCCGGGCAGGCGCATTTCGGTGTGAGTACACAGCTTGCCGGGTTCCAGAGGATGCAGATATTGGGTGACAAGGGGCACCTGGAGGTGAAGATCCCCTTCAATGCTCCCATCGACAGGCCAACAATCATAGCCCAGGACCGGGGGAATATTCTCCTGGATGATCTTACAAAACATGAATACCCCACGGTAAACCAGTACACACTGATGGGTGATGATTTTTCCAGGGCGATCAGGGAGGACAGAGAGGTGCCGGTAAGCTTCGAGGATGCCCTGAAAAACACAAAGGTCCTGGCTGCCATATTTGAATCGGCCGGAAGTAGTGCCTGGACTGATGTGTAAATTGAGGAACAGAAAGGAGAGAGCTTGATATACCCCGAACAATTTGAAGCCAAGGTAGGATTCGACCGGATCCGTGATCTGGTGAAATCACACTGCCTGTTTGATCCCGGCCGAGAGCGTGTGGACCAGATGGGCTTTCTTACCGATCATGTTGAAATAGCAAGGGAGCTTGACCTGGTGGATGAGTTTATGTCTGTCCAGAGGGGTGAGGATGATTTTCCTGTGAACCATTTCATTGACAACCGGGAGGCTTTGAAAAAGGCTGAGGTTGAGGGAACCTTCCTGTTGGAGGAGGAGGTGTTCGGATTGGTGAAAAGCCTCGATTCGGTAAGGGCCATACTCCACTTTTTCAAATCGGATGAGGAGGGAAAGTATCCTGCCCTGCAAGAGCTGTGCAAGCCGGTTAAGGTTTTTTCCTATGTACAGGATCGCATTGGCAAGGTGCTGAATAAGCACGGGAAGATACGGGACAATGCTTCGCAGGAGCTGAACCATATCCGGCGTAGTCAGCACGAGAAGCAGGGAGCAGTTTCAAAAAAACTAAATCAGGTCATGAGCAAGGCCCAGCGGGAAGGCTGGGTGGATACCGATGCAGCACCCACTTACCGAAACGACCGGCCGGTGATCCCGGTAATGGCTGGTAACAAGCGGAAGATCGGCGGACTGGTACACGATGAGTCGGCCTCCGGTAAAACGGTCTTCATTGAGCCTGCCGAGGTTGTGGAGCTCTCCAACCAGATTAAGGAGCTGGAGTATGCCGAGCGGAGAGAGATCGTCCAGATCCTGATTGCACTCACAAGCGATCTTCGTCCATACATCCCTGACCTGCTATCCACACAGGAGTTTCTCTCCACCATCGATTTCATCCGTGCCAGGGCGCTGTTTGCCAGGAGAATTGAAGGCTGCAGGCCCAATGTAGAAAACGTTCAGCAGTTTGACTGGAAGGAGGCGAGGCACCCGCTGCTCTACCTGGCACATAAGGCCGAACAGAAGGAGGTAGTTCCCCTCTCATTCCATCTTTCAGATAAGAACAGGATATTACTGATATCGGGACCCAATGCAGGTGGTAAATCGGTCTGTCTGAAAACCATCGGCTTGCTGCAGTACATGTTGCAGTGTGGCTTACTGGTGCCCTGTAAGCCCGATTCGGTATTCGGGCTCTTTGCAGGAATATTTATCGATATTGGGGATGAGCAGAGTATAGATAACGATCTGAGTACATACAGCTCCCATCTGTTAAATATGAAATATTTCCTGAAGCACGCCTCCTCAGACACACTGCTGATGATAGATGAGTTCGGGACAGGGACAGAACCCATGCTGGGAGGTGCCATTGCCGAGTCGATCCTGGAGCAGCTCAATCAGTCGGGGACCAGCGGGGTGATTACAACCCACTATACCAGCCTGAAGCATTATGCCACCTCCTCGGAGGGGATCGTGAACGGGGCCATGCTTTTTGATAACCAGAAGATGCAGCCCCTCTACCAGTTGCAGGTGGGAAAACCGGGCAGCTCCTTTGCCTTTGAAATAGCCCGGAAGATCGGTCTGCCCGAAGAGGTTCTGGAGAGTGCGTCGGAGAAGGTGGGGCAGGACCATATCGATTTCGACAAGCACCTTCGTGATATCCTGAGGGATAAGAAGTACTGGGAGAGTAAACGTCAGAAGATCCGCCAGTCGGAGAAAAAACTGGAGGAGCTGATGGGCCGGTATGAAAAGGAACTCCAGGAGAGCGAGAAGCAGCGAAAGGTAATTGTGAGGGAGGCCAAGCAGCAAGCCGATACCATGCTCTCCGGGGCCAATAAGAAGATCGAGCTGACCATCAGGGAGATACGAGAGGCGGAGGCAGAAAAGGAGAAAACCAAAGAGCTCAGGAAGGAGCTGGAGATTTTCAAAGAGAATATAGAGGTTGAGAAAGGGAATGAGGAGAAACATGTGGAGAAGCGTTTGGAGGAGATCCGGAAGCGGGGAAGCGAGCTGGAGTCCAGGAGGCCCGATCTGCGCCAGCGCTCGAAGAAGATCCTCTCCCAAAAACAGGAGAGGGAGGATCCCGAGATCCGTGTTGGCGATATGGTCCGGATCAGGGGACAGGAGGCCGCCGGTGAAGTTATAGAGTTGAAGGGGAAGAATGTAACCGTTGCCTTCGGAATTCTGAAGAGTATTACCAAGCTGGATCAGCTGGAGAAAATTCAGGGTGAAGAGGCCGGGAAGCTGAAGATAAAAACCCAGTCGAAGGTAAAACTGGGGGATTGGGATGTAAGCACCCGACGCGCCAGGTTCCGTCCCGATATCGACCTGAGGGGAAAACGGGCTGATGAAGCCATGGAATTGGTGGTCGATTTTATTGATGAGGCGATCATGGTGGGTGCCAGGGAGCTGCGGATCCTTCATGGGAAGGGCAACGGTATACTGCGCCAGCTGATCAGGGAATACCTGCACACCATGGAGCTGGTGGAGTGGTACGGTGATGAGCATATTCAGAATGGGGGGGCGGGGATTACGGTTGTTAAAATGGAAGGATAAAGAGGTAAGAAAGTAAGTAAGTGGGCAGGTAAATAGTAATTGGTAAATAGGTAAGTGGGTAATAGATATGGAAGATAATTGGTTAAGGACCATAACGCCTTTTTTCCGGTTGATGAAACTGGAGTGGATGTCCGGCCTTTCAGGCCAGAATACCATCTTCCCCTTTTATCATGTGGCTTCCGACCAGCAGCTGCCACACCTGAAGCATCTCTACCGATACCGGAACGAGGCGCAATTTGAAAGGGATATTGAGCAGTTGCTCAGCTCCTTTGAACCCATCAGCATAACAGACTTCCTGGAGGGTGATCCAGGGCCCGGAAGTAAACGACGTATGGTTCTCTCCTTTGACGACGGACTGGCAGAGTGCCACAGCTTCATTGCACCTTTTCTCAAGAGAAAGGGAATCCCTGCTGTCTTTTTCCTGAACAACGATTTTATCGATAACCGGGGGCTCTTTTATCGGTACAAAGCAAGCATCCTGGTTGAGTATCTGCAGAATGAGCGTGCAGCACTGATTAAGGCTGCGGAATTTTTAATCATCCCTGAACAGCAGGTTAAAGATGCCATCCTGATGAGTAACCACAGGCAGATCCCGCTGCTGGATGCCCTGTCGCTCCATGTGGGACTGGATTATGCGGTCTACCAGAGGGATCAGCCTGTCTACATGACCACTGAGCAGGTGCAGCACTTGGTAAAGCTGGGGTTTCACATGGGAGCCCACAGCATGGATCATCCCGAGTTCTTCAGGATGGAGGAGAAGAAGATGGAGGCCAATGTGAGCATGAGCATGGAAGATATCCGGAAGCGCTTTACTGTGAAACCGGCCTGCTTTGCATTTCCGTTTACAAGTGACGGGATTCCGGAGAGGGTGATCGATGAGATCCTGGCTGAGGGCATTGCCGATGTGATTTTCGGAACGGCGGGACTGAAGAGGACAGGGAAGAGGAGATTCATCCAGCGCATTCCAATGGAGGCATATGCCATGGATGCAAAGCAGGCACTTAAAGCGGAGTACCTGGCTTATTTGTTTAAGGGGCTGATGGGTAAAAATGGATACTTTTAAAAGGATATGATCAGCTATCTTCATCGAGGGCAGATTAATGAGGCACGGTGGGACCGGGTGCTTGAATTATCCGGGTTCGAAACTGTATATGCACATGCCTGGTACCTGGATGCCTGTGCCGGGAACTGGGGGGCCCTGGTCATGGGTGAGTATGAATTTGTCATGCCGGTGGCGTTCCGGAAAAAGCTGGGATTCAGGTATGCCTATCAACCCAGGTTCTGTCAGCAGCTTGGTATCTATTCAGAAAATGAGGTGAGCCGGGAAATCCTACTGCTTTTTCTGCACGAACTGAAGAAAAGATTCAGCTTCGGTGATTATGCCTTCAACGAAGGAAATCTGATTGGGGAGGCAGACGGTTTCGGATTTACACACAATTCCAACTACACACTTCAGCTGAACTCAGCATACGGGGAGCTGCAAAAAGGGTATTCCAGCAATTGCAAAAGAAATGTACGGAAGGCTGTGGTCGCGGGTCTTGAATTCTCCGATGAAATCAGTATCAGTGATCTGGTGAATCTGAAAAAACAGCATGATCACCATGTGCAGCAGGAAGATCACTACCGCAGGCTGACTGAAATGTTTTCCGGACTGGAAGAGAAGGGAAAGGTGAAGGCCTGTGGTGTGAAGCTGGAGGGGCAACTCAGTGCGGGAGCCATTTTTGCCTTTTCCGGCAAAAGGGTGCATTACCTGCTCTCGGTGTCCAGCGGGGAAGGTAAAGAGAAAAGTGGAATGTTCCTGGTGATCGACCGGTTCATGAAGATACATGCGGGTAATGCCATATGTCTTGATTTTGAGGGATCCAATATCCCATCCATCGCACGTTTTTTTACTGGTTTTGGAGCAGTCCCAAACCAATACCTGCGCATTGGCCTGAATCCCCTGGCCGGGAAGATTATCAAAGGAGTTAAAAGTATCTTGGATCATGACTGAGTTTAAGGTGAATACACTGATCATCGGTGCAGGCCGGTCGGGTACCACCAGCCTTTTTTCCTACATGGAAGCTCACGCCGAGGTATGCTTTTCATACATCAAGGAGGTTCACTATTTCTCAATTGGCGATCTATACAAAAAAGGGGTGGGATACTATCACTCATTCTTCAAAAAGTGTAATGATGCGCATGTAATTGCCTCGGCCGATACCTACCTGTTAATGGACCATAATGCCATTTCACGCATCCATGCCTACAATCCTGAGATGAAAATCATTGTGATGTTGCGCGATCCGGTTGCAAGGGCGTACTCGTCCTACAACTACTCGGTGAATTACGGGCATCATAAGCCCTACGGTGCATTCCTGGATTCCATTGATGTGGAGAGGGATATTGAGAATGAGAGAAACATTGTTACCCGAAATAATGCGGGGCACTTCCACGGGAGCCTCTACCATAAGCACCTGAGTAAGTGGGCAGAGCAGTTTCCCAGGGAGCAACTCCTGCTGCTTGAAACCAGGGAGCTCAGGGAGTCGTCGCAGATCTTATCAGAGAAGCTTGCCGCCTTTTTGAACCTGTCATATTTTGAGGGTGAGATTGAGAGGGTAAATGCAACTGCTGTGCCTAAAAACAGGAAGCTGGAAAAGTTCCTGCTTGACAGGGATGGTTTTTTGAGGAGGATGATTCGCAGTCTGACCCCGCGTTTTATCAAGAACCTGGTTATGGGATCGGGTCTTGTAGACAGGTTGCACGATGCAAACCGTGTGGAGCAAGCGGTCACCCCATTGTCAAAGGAAGAGGCCGAAAAGGCGATGCTCTTCTTTAAGGATGATCTTCAACTTCTGAAAGAGGAGTTTAACATAGAACTTTAACCCGACTTTCCGGGTTATCAAAAAACCCAAGGGTAAGATTCTCATAAATAATGACATACGATCATCATTTCATTCCCCTAAATTGCAATATAGTCGTTCATTTCGAAGAGATCGAAAAGCTTTTCCTGGATCTCATCCATCTTGGTTAGCGTCCGGGTCTTGCGTTCCTTTTTGTTTCCTTGCCCTTTCTGCTTTGGATAGACATTGATCAATCTCACTAATCGCTCTAAAAATGTTTGTCAATTCGGGTTTTGATAACACGAAGGAAAAATATTTCAACTATTTTTGAAGTAGAATGAGGCGATGGATTTAGGTTAGCTACAGATATAAACAAACTTCCCAGACTAACATTGTTGACGGTTATGACATATCCTTATGAATGGCGATGAATTCAAACTGGTCCATGACAGGCTGCTCGCGAATGATGAGGAGGCCTGGTCGGATATTAAATCCCATATGGGGATCATGATATCCAGCCTGGCAAGAAAGGAGAAGATTGAACTAGCCTGGATTGCTTCAGATAACAGAGTACTGGAGGGCAGGAATGTGCAGTTTGAGGTTTGTTCCCGGTTTAGAGCGGAGTTAATATCCGGGCGTATTGCAGTAGATTGTTTTGCCGATTATAAGGAAGTAGTTGGTACATATTCGAGAGAAGTTCTGGCAGAATGGTTCGCAAACTTCTACCAGGATTTGAAGAATAACAATGGCCTGGCCTGGAAGAAAGTGAATGAAAGGCTTCATATTTATGCTGCCAAATGGCTTTCAGAGCGGAGTGTTAATTCCGGGTTTGCAAAGGATATCTTTCAGGAATCAGTCATAACATTGTGCGAGAAAGTGCTTGGGAACAATCTCAAATTTGAGACATCCAGGGAGCTGAAATCCTATTACTTCAGGATTCTTGAACTAAAGGTCATGGAGTATTACAGGAAGGTCCAGGGGCACAGGCAAAAGTATTCTGACTCTGATTTGGATCATTTGGACATGCCATTCCTTGAAGAAGGTTTTGAATTGGATGACAAATATTTCTATATTGAAAAGATCATGATTAACACCATTTCGAAGGAGGAATACCATATTTTAAAACGGTACTATTTCCATGGTGATAAGCTAAAGAGCATAGCCAGGTCACTCAAGATTTCGGATCTTAACTGTCGACAGAAAAAGCATCAGGCCCTCAGAAAGATTGCTTCAGTTTATGAGAAAATTGAAGCGCAAAAGAAAGATAGCAGACGTATTTATGTATTATGAACATAAGAATGGATCGCGACCATATACATAAGAACAAGGATCTAGTGATAGATAGCTATATCCGGAATGAGTTATCGGAGGTGGATGCAGATTCCTTCGAGGAGCACTTATTGTACTGCAAAGAGTGCCGGGATGCGCTATTGATGAGAGAGAGGATAGCCGGCTCCATACAGAATCTGGCTGCAAAAGAGAATCTGCAGGGCCAAATCGATTTCCGGCATCGTTCAAGGAAGCAGAAAGTATTGATAGGACTTTTTGCTGCTGCTGCAGGGGTAGCTCTGGTGTTGGGAATTTTCCATGTATCAAACAGGGATATTCCTTCTGGATTATCAAAGAACATGGCCATGGATACCGTTTTAAACACCCTTCAAAACCCTGAAGCAAAAGGAGAGGAGATGGAGGTGCTTTCTGAATCCATTGAAGTCGATTTAGGTGAATTACCGGAAGATAGGAGGTCGTATCTGGCCAGTTGTCAGCCTAATCCTATCTACGAAAACCAAATTGGAATCCACCTGAGGTCTGGCAATTTGCAAGTGCTTTCTCCACCTGATAGTGTGGAACGCTATGTTGGCTCTTTTATCGAAGTACAATACCAGGCCCCCCAATTGGATTCCCTCTTCCTGGTGCTTCTGAATCGTCATGGGGAGATCCTGAGTGAGGAAAAAATTGCCTCGCCTCATGAACTTATACTGCATGTTCAGGCAGGACTATATTATTGGCAGCTGACCGATAACGAAGAGCTATTGCATACGGCAAAAATCTATGTCAGACCACCTCGGTGATAATTACAGGTACATAGTTTTGGACCCTGACTAATACCTCGAAATTATTATTCGGGGGCTTCTTAGCGGGCGCTTTTTATGGGGGACTTTCATAACGTTTTCAATTTCCGTGTCATTTCAGAATTAAACAGCTGAAACAAGGACCAAAAAACCGAAGCCTTATGAATCAAATCAAAACTACCCTTTCATACATTCCTGGATATTTGTATGTTGTTTGCTTTCTGGGAGCCATGTCCCTGAATGTCAACGCTCAAGAAAGCAGAGGCAAGCACCAGTTTCTCATGTACCTGACGGCCCCTACAATGACTTTTCTCGATGAAGACAGATCTGCAGATCTGAATATTGGGGATGTTGCATGGACTATGGAAGTTGGTGTACAAAGCAAATTGTATGGTTTGGTTGGGATCTCGGGATCCTTGGGCTATGGAGGTGTAAAAGATCACAATAGTTTTACGCAAAGTACCACCTGGGGTACGCTTGAATCGTCCTTCACCACTTTGACTTACGATTTTAGTACTGGGATATGGTCCCCCTTATGGTATTTGAACGGGCAGGATGGCCTCAGTTTTACCGGTGGATTATCCCTGGGATATGAGGGTATATCCGGACGGCGCGAGATTGTGAATTGCGACAACTGTGATGTTGAAAAGTACAGTTTCAATGGAGGGTTTTTCCTTGAACCTGAGTTAAGTTTCTACTTTCTGCAGGATCTGGTGGGTGTGGGGACTTCCTACCGCTACTTCTTCGGAGATACTGATTTGAATGGCAGTTGGACAATTTTGAAGCTGTTGGTCCGCTTCGATTTACTTAATCGCTAAACCTGTGCTTTATGAAACACAACTTTATTTCAGGGTTCTTGTTAGTGGCATGCATAAGTCTGCAAGCCCAGGATGGGAAACAGTCAGTTCCATTTCAGACCAATAGTCCCATCGATAAGATTTCCATTGGCCTTGGTGTTGGATTGGATTATGGAGGTATAGGAGGAAACCTTAGTTTCTATCCGGTACAAAGTTTAGGAATATTCGGAGGAGCGGGATATGCACTGGCCGGTGTTGGTGTTAATGGGGGGCTGAAATACAGGTATATTCCGAAGAAACCCGATGCCAGGGTACGTCCATATGCGCTGGCCATGTATGGCTACAATGCAGCGATTGCAGTTCTAAATGCCTACCAGTATAACAAGCTGTTTTATGGTCCCACCCTGGGAGCCGGTGTTGATATCATGCGGAAGTCGATGAGAAGAGGATACTGGTCCTTGGCAGTTTTAGTGCCCTTCAGAGGTGATGAGGTGAATGACTATATCGAGGATCTGGAAAATAGTCACGGCGCAGATTTCAGCAACTCCCTATTACCCGTTACAATCACCCTTGGATACAAATACATAATACACCTTATGAAATGAGAAAATCAATATTACTATTCTGCTGTGTCACCCTCCTGATGACCTCAGCTTGTTCCAGCAATAAATTCATCGTCAGTTCATATCCTGAGGGTGCATACATTGTGGGATATGGAGAAACAGGCCAGGATCAATCAATTGAAGGGACCTACATGTTTATGGGCAAATCGGATAGTTATGACTTCATCGCTATGAAAAGAGGCTACCTTTCTGATACCGTAACCGTTACCAAAAGCTCTCCTTCTGAGGTACACATTGAACTCAAGCCCATGGAGGGCATTCCCCCACTTATCCGGAAACCGATGGAGCTGGATATGAAGAATGCCAATCTTCTCCCGGTCAATGTTGAAATTGTTCTGCACAAGGGAGTCGGGAATCTGGACAAATACGTGAAATCGGATGAATTATCAAAGGAAGCCCGCCTTGAAATGAATCAAGAGCTGCAAGACATACAATCGGACACCAGCATCTGCATGCTCAGTATTACAGAACATCCTGACTGGCCTGCTGCTTCTTCCGAACTGGAGGCCTATCTGCAATCGCTCTCTACTGAATTACTGCCCTACTATCCTGAGGCACCATCAGTGTCCAGGATATTTGCAAAGTACCCACAACTCTTTGCAAGCATACAGGATCTGCTCAAACAACCGAGAGAAGCGGAGCTGATTGTGTATGCCTGGTGTAAGAGTGTTAAACCTACCACGGGCAGAATCATTGGAAATATCAGTGCTACTGTAGCTGGAGGAGTGGTATCGGGCTACGAGACTGCCATGTACGGATACCCGGTAACATATTCCGATCCCAGTGCCTTTAGACTGGATAACAGCACTATTTTTGCCGCTTACATTATTGATCCTGTTTCTGGCGAGATTATAGATACCAGACAATTTGTAGTCCCCTATGACATCACAAAAACAGACCGGGTTCACATGTTAGCCAAGTCGATCATCATGTTCCCAAGAGCTAAATCAAATTCTGACTAATGAAAGCAATCCTGATCCTGGTCATTTCCTTTCTTTGTACTCAAATCCTTTGTGGACAACATCGAGATGGAAATATACAGAAGAACTATTTGTTTGTTCAACTGAATCCTCACCTTGAGAAGAGAGGTACCGATGAGAACCAAACTTCGAATCCGGATTTTGCACTGGCCTATGAACGGGATATTACTGGTATCGGCGATCACCGTTTCTAATCCGGGATAAGGCTCGGAGCTTACTTTTTATTCGATCCAAGAGCATACATGGCAAAGGCAGGAATCAGGGTTGGGTACAGATTTTGAATTAATGCCCTATCAGAACGAAGGTGCCCCAGGTGGCTGGAAAAGCAGTGGAGGGATCCTCAATTGCCAGGAGTTTAGCTGTTCTCAAAGCTCTTGAGTAAGACTCACCCGATAGTACCTCCCCATAAAAGTCAAACATGAACTTGGCGGTTGTTTTGTCGTTCACCTTCCAATACGAGATAAGCACATTTGGAACCCCGGCAAATGTAAGTCCCCTTACAAAGGATAACAAACCTTCTCCCTTAACAAGTTTGCCGGCGCCGGTTTCGCACGCGCTAAGTGTGACCAGGTCGGCATTCAGATCAAGCTTGTACATCTCTTTGGTATAGAGTACTCCGTCGTCATTTTTCTCCGCTATCAGTAACTGCGGAACATCCTTGGTCTGAGTGCTGGTATCTTTCCAGAAGACCAGTCCCGACAATTCAGGTTTCTCCGGATTCATCAGGCCATGGGTAGCGATATGAATATACTTGAAGCTTCCGGACAGCTCTCTGAAATTTGCTTCTGTAGCATGTTCCATTAACAATGCCTCACTCCGGTCGCCCTCTTCAGCGAACATGGCTGCCAACTTCTCAACCTCATGCCTGGAATAGGGCAGTCCTTTCAGGGACATCCTGTCTACCACCTTTCTTTCGGCATAGATCAGGGAATCTGAGTCCCTGGCAATACCATCGGACCTGATGATCAGGGTATCAAAAACCGGAGCCATCCCCAGGAAGGTTTTTTTACCAGGCGCCTCATTGTTTGTCATGCTTTTTTGTTTAGACCTGACCCATAAGTCGGTGGAATAGTGGGATAGGGTTTCAAAACGTTTAATAAAGAAATCAAGTTCCGATAGGTCAGAAAGCCCCTTGCCTGCTTCCTCGCATATCAATACATCCAGGGGGAGCAGCAGCAGATAGCTTTCAGGAATGGTGATGATTCGTTCGATCCCTTCAAAATATTTTTCGAGGGGATGGATCAAAGCTTGGGAAATCTCGTGTGACAGGCTAAGGTAATTGTGGATCTGATACTTTTTCAACGCCTGAAGCAGATCATAGATGCGCACTTCAAAATTGGCCGGTACTTTCAGGTGCTCGATCCAATGACCATTTTTTCCAATTATGATGGCGTGAATTGCTGAATCGCTCACGACAAAATCCAGCAGGAGGCTTCCGGGATCCATGAGCCTGGTAATATCTTCCGGAGAATAATCGGGATACCTGGATCGAAGACTATTGTAATCGGGATACTCCTTTTCAAGGGTCAGCAGCAGGGAATTCAATTCGATTGCAGTCTGGTTGATTTGGCTGTTAATTTGCTCAGATTCAAAGAGCCTGGCCGAATCCCCCTCCAGCTCCAGCAGGCTCTGCCTCAAGCCTTCCAGGGTGGTACGAAGAGACTCTTCCTGTAGAACTTGTTTTTCGGGGATTCCTGAATTTTTCATGGCCTGACTGGCCAGGATGGCATCAGTCAGTGCAGATGCCTTTTTCAGGCCTGCGAAGCGAAAGGCCTTAGAAAAATAGATCTCATTTCCGGTAATTTCATATAGTGCTGCAGCGGTTTCAAATCCATCGGCGTAAAGGTAATTCCATTGCTGTAGTGCATATAATCTTGATTTCTCAAATCTGTAGCTTTCTCTGAGCTTGATGGACAGATCTGCGATAAGTTCGTAGATCACCAGGTTATGCTTGTGTAGTTCTTCGACCGTGGGGAAGGATAGATATTCCTTGTTATAAGAAATAAGTGTGGCCAGGATTTCTATAAAAAGGTTTCCATCTTTCAGCTTTGCCGGATCAATTGTACCTGGTGAACTCAGATCGACTTCGCCAAAATAATTTACCGCGAGACCTTTGTGTAAATACTTCAGGCCCTGGTCAATCTCTCCTTTTTTAGCCAGCAACTTTCCATACCTGGTATAGTCAATAGCCAGGTCGGGGTCCTTGAGCCCGGACAACTCTTCCCGGATAAGAATGGCCTTTTCCAGGTACTCCATGGACTTATCTAAACTATCCAATTCATAATAGTCCCAGGCCATATTTGCATAGATGGAGGGTACCAGCCAGTTCTTTTCTCCATAAGCTTCCACCTGTATGGAAAGGGCTTTCTTGTTATAGGAAGATGATTCTTCAAATCTGCCAAGCTCTGAGACC
>JAAEOI010000187.1 GCA_024244665.1 Bacteroidota bacterium
GCCCTATCTGCTTCCCCCTGTTGAATCGGAAGCTAATCTTCAGAGTGATGGTAAAGTGCTGCTGAGGTGGAAGGATATCTCTGAAGGAGAGTTGGGATTTGTCATTCAGAGTACTGGTGCCGATGGACGATTCAGAACCGTGGACACAGTCACAACAGGGGTGACGAAGTACATCCATTCCCCTTCCAAACCCAACACAAAGTTGCAATACCGGATATTCGCATTTGACGATGAACGGACTTCCATAACCTCACAACCAGTAAGTGTAGAATAGATTGATCATATATGAGACTACAAATATTCCTACTCCCGTTGCTTGGTCTTCTTGCAGTGACCAGCCAGGCTCAACAGTCCGCATTTCCAGGTGCCGAAGGTCATGGAAAGTACACGACCGGTGGCCGCAGTGGCCGCGTTATCACAGTGACGAACCTGAATGCTCGTGGTGAGGGAAGCCTCAGGGCTGCTATTGAAGAAACAGGGCCGAGGATCGTCGTATTTGAAGTCTCAGGCACCATCGCCCTGGACAGCAAACTGTACATAGAAAAGGATGACATAACCATCGCGGGGCAGACCGCACCCGGTGACGGAATCTGTGTAAGAAATTACTGCGTCTACGTCACTGCATCCAATGTCATTATTCGCTACATGCGATTCCGGATGGGCGATGAGGCTCGGCAGGTGGATGATGCGCTGGGTGGACAGGGCAGCAGGAACATGATTATTGACCACTGTTCGATGAGCTGGTCAATCGATGAGTGTGCGTCTTTTTATGCCAACGAGAACTTCACCATGCAGTGGTGTCTGCTGACAGAGAGTCTACGGAATTCCTTTCATGAGGGGTCACATGGTTTTGGCGGTATCTGGGGAGGGAACAGGGCATCCTTTCATCATAATCTGCTGGCGCATCACAGCAACCGCAATCCCCGCTTCAGGGGACATAAGCGCAACAGTCCAACAGATGCTGAACTGGTGGATCTGCGAAACAATGTGATCTATAATTACGCAGGCACCTGTTATGGTTCGGAAGGTGGAGGCCGCTATAACATGGTGAATAATTATTACAAATACGGCCCAGCGTCCAGTGATAAGGATAGAGAGATTTTACACGTAAACACAGCCACTGCTGAATACAACTGGCTGGAACTGGAAGGAGATCATGGGATTTTCTACGTGGCCGGAAATCACATTTCCGCGAACGAAACCTATACAAACGACAATTGGAGCGGAGCAGTCGCCTGGGATAGTTCAATAGGCATGAACGACGTAAGAAGCGAAGTTGAATTTGACAGGGGAAATATCAGAACCGAGGATCCGGAGACCGCCTATCGAAACGTTTTGGAATATGTCGGGGCATCTCTGTCTCGTGACAAGGTGGATAGGCGGGCAATTCACGATACAAGAACAGGTACTGCCACCTTCATGGATGGAGGCAAGGGAAGCACCAATGGCTATTTAGACACCCAGGAAGCTGTCGGAGGCTGGCCGGTACTCAATTCATTATCGGCACCTCTGGATACTGATGAGGATGGTATGCCTGATGATTGGGAGCTTTCCCATGGACTTGATCCGAATGATTCCTCAGATGCAAATGGGGACAGGGATCATGATGAATATACCCACATTGAAGAGTACATCAACAGCCTGGCCCTCAGCCATTTTGATACGCACCCCTATATCCAAAGGCTTAGGCCTCATGAGAATGAAATCTTTCTCGCTGAGGGCGATACCAATATCAAGGTTGAAGTTCATTCAAGTGACTACAACGGAGGGTCTGTGACAAGCATGGAACTCTACCTGGATGATGTGCTGATCGGAGAGTACCACGATTCGACAGAAATCATGACCACACTGGGAGACGTCTGCCCCGGTATGCACTTGATAGAATTACGATCAACGGATGATTCCGGCAATGTTTCTGTTGATAAAACCAATTTTTATGTCGGGACAAGAGAAGTTGGGATAAGCGTTGAAGAATCACAGCATGGTCAGGTGGTACTGGACCCGTCGGGTGGAACCTATACCGAAGGTGTAGATGTAAAAGTCACTGCAGTTCCGGATGAAGGCTATGTCTTTCGTGGCTGGATAAAAGACATTGAAACCAGGCACAACGATTTACAAATCACAACGGCAGAAGATGTCACCATAAAGCCCGTCTTTGTCAAGGACCCAGAAAAGAAGAGCATCTGGTCCCATCCCATAAAGATCAATTTCCAGCCAGAAGAAGATTATGCACTTACCGCAGGATATATTGCAGATTTTGGAGGCAAGTACTGTGATAAGCGGAATGGCTATACCTATGGTTGGATTGAAGGACACAATCCCTCCAATTGTCTAAACATCAACGAATCCGGGGCATGGAAAACATCCAGGTATTTTGCAGATGCCGGGAACACATACTCCTGGGGGATGGAATTACCCAGAGGAATGTACAGAGTCAGATTGGGTTTAGGCGGTAAACTGCCCCCTGGCCAGGCAGAAATGACAGAATTAATGATCAATGTTGAAGGTGTCTTAGTTGAGGATAATGATGGAATTGATCTGTTGGATGAACACATCTTTGATAGTGTCCCTGTTCTGGACGGACAACTAACGCTTACAAGTGTCGGGCAATCCAGGATATGTCTCATCGAAATTGAACTACTGGAATTAGTTTCCCCAAGAACAC
>JAAEOI010000188.1 GCA_024244665.1 Bacteroidota bacterium
CCGGGAAAGCGGCTATAATTGGAGCTGTTGGACTGGTATTAAATCAAGTCTTGAATTTCAGAATAGACTCTTCCCGTATAGACGTTCCGGATGAAGGATAGCTGCATATATGCTATCTTTCTTTGGCCACTGAATTCATTCCAGAGGAACTACCGCCGGTCAATGATCGCGTTGATGTGTGTATTGACTTTTTCAGCTTGTCTTGTTGGACAATATGATGAAAATCCCAATTTTGTTTTTATCCTGGTCGATGACATGGGATGGATGGATATTGGGGCAAATGGCAGTTCCTTTTATGAAACCCCTTGTATCGATAAGCTGGCAGGTGAGGGCGTCCGATTTACACAAGCTTATGCAGCGTCTCCGGTATGTTCTCCCACCCGTGCCTCCATCTTAACAGGGAAAAACCCTGCACGTATCAATCTTACCCAATGGATTGGTGGTCCTGGAAATCCGGACTATCTGCGTAACCTTCCCCTTGAGGAGGTGCTCTTTCCCGAACTCCTTAAACAAGCAGGTTACACAAATATTTTTCTTGGGAAATGGCATCTGAATAACAAGGAGGGTGAAGGAGCTTTCTGGCCCGACAAACAAGGATTTGATATCAATGTTGCAGGACACTGGCGGGGAGGTTTGTATATTCCCAATCAGTATTTCGCTCCCTGGGATATCCCCAATCTGCGCAACGGACCTGAGGGGCAATATATGACCGATCGCCTGGCACAGGAGGCAGTCGATTTCATTGACGGACATGCTGATGATCCATTTCTACTCTATCTCTCCTTCTATTCAGTGCATGCTCCCTTCAGCGCTCCGGGGGACAGGGTTGAGAAATACACACATAAAAAGGACCAGCTTGCACTAAGGGATGTTGACAGGTTTGGGCAGGAGGAGATCTCGGGGAAATCTTTTAAGTATCGTAAGAGCCAGGATCATCCGACCTATGCGGCCATGGTCGCATCAATGGATATGGCTGTGGGGCGGGTGCTCGACCAGCTGAAAAACAAGGGGATTGATAACAATACGGTGGTTATATTTTTCTCTGATAACGGAGGGCTCTCCACTTCGGAGGGAACACCCACTGCAAACACACCATTACGGTGCGGTAAAGGCTGGATTTACGAAGGGGGTATCAGGGAGCCGGCCATCATTAAATGGCCAGGCAAAGCAAAGGGAGGAATTACATCCGATGCTGTGATTACCAGCATGGATTTTTACCCCACCATACTTGAGATGGCAGGATTGCCTCTTCGTCCTGAGCTGCACAGCGATGGTAAGAGCTTGGTGCCTCTTCTGCGTGGGAAGGTTTCAAAAGTGCATGAGACAACGTTTTTCCATTATCCACATCGCTCAAATCAAAAAGGTGGTCCAAGTGGCGCCATCCGGGAAGGCGATTATAAGCTTATTGTCTTCTTTGATGACAATAAGCTGGAGCTTTATAACATTAAGAAGGACATAGGAGAGCAACATAACCTGGCCAGTGTTATGCCGGAACGCCGTGATCAAATGCTGCATAATCTTCAGGATTGGTGGTCCGAAGTAGATGCCCGTTTTCCTGAGGGATATGAGCCTGTAAATTAGAAAATAAGTCCGATGCCCATTAATTCTATAGTTTATTTGATTCTCAGAATCTCTTTAGGCTGGCATTTTCAGCTCAGGCAATAATCACATTCAAGTTACTTTTCCTGAATGTATTTATCTCTTTCTGTGGGAATTTGTTGTCAGTAATTATTGCGGTAAGCCTGTCAAGGCTTTGAATAAGGGCAAATCCGCGATTATTGAATTTTGAAGAGTCAGCAACCAGAAAGATCGATTCGGAACGTTCAATCACCTTTTTTGCTACTTCAGCAACTTCAACATGATTGGCAGTGGCTCCGTTCTCCAGTGAAAATCCGTCGGTGCCAATAAAGCACTTCTTTACATGGAAGGTCTCCAGGACCTTCAGCGCAACTGCACCAACCATTGCCTCTGCATCAGGTAAAAACTCACCTCCAACCAGTGTAACCTTGATATTGGAGTTTCCACGAAGATAGTTGAGCAGGTATGTTGAATTTGTTACGATATGAACATCCTTTTTATCGTACAGGAATTTTCCAATCAGGGAAGTCGTGGTTCCGGCAAGGACAATAATCCTGTCTCCATCCGAGATCTGTTCCGAGGCTTTTTTTGCGATTCTATGCTTCTCTTCAGGCATACTGTTCACCCGGTCAAAAAAGGACCGGTTGTATACGGGATGGATCCCTCCTTTAATCTTTACTGCAAATCCTTTATTTTCAAGCTTTTCAAGGTCGCTTCTTATGGTGACTACAGAGACGTTCAGTTTTTGGCCAAGTTCAGTAACCGATGTTGCATTCTCTTCATAAAGGTATCTGAGAATCTCCTTCTCCCGTACTTTTAGATTTACACTCATTTCAGAATAGTATAAATTGACTTTCCAATTAGTTTCAAATTTATTTCTATATAATTTCGAAAGCAAATATTTTTTTTGATTTTTTGTATTATTGTATTAATTATGTGAAACGTTCATATTAAAATTTGAGTGATGAAGCAAACCCCCGGTGTTACCTATAGTCTACTCAGTATTATGCTTTTTCTCCAGTACATGCTGTTTGCAGTCTGGTGGGTCCCTTTAGCTGCTTACCTTACAAATATGGGTGTGGGAGGAACTCAAAAGGCTTTGATACTGAGCTCAATGGCGATAGGATGTCTGGCTTCTCCCATGATCGGGGCAATAGCCGACAGATATTTTGCCAGCAAAAAAGTCCTGGCATTTTTGAATTTTGTTACGGCACTGCTCCTGTTTATTGCCGCCAGGCAAACCAATCCGGTTCTGCTCTTTCTGTCTCTTCTTGTGGCAATGATCGCATATATGCCCACATGGGGATTAACAAGTGCCATTGCTATGGCACATTCACCTGTTGATCAGTTTCCCCGGATCAGGGCGTTTGGTTCAATCGGGTGGGTGGCATCAGCTCTGTTCAGTCTGATCGCCGTACGATGGTTCCACCTTGATTTTGATGGCACCAATTTACCACTGTACTGTGGTGCAGGCGTTGCTTTTATTGCGGCACTGCTTAATTTCACACTTCCGTATACTCCTGCATCTGCAAAAGGCGGTAAAAGAACAATGATTGATATCCTCGGCCTGAGGACTGTCAGCTTCATGAAGGACAGAAACTTTGCATTTTTCATCATTGTATCGTTTCTGGCTATGATCCCATTTACTTTATACTGGTCATATTTATCTCAGTTTTTGCAGGATATCGGATTCAGGTACATTACGGTTACCATGAATCTGGGGCAATTTGCAGAGATCTTTTTTATGCTGACTGTTCCGATTGTATTGAAAAAGGCCGGGGTTCGTTACGCAATGTATCTGGGATTGCTTGCCCTGCTAATTCGCTATATCTCATTCTATATTGGCGGAGTTAGTGATATGCAGTGGCTCTATTTTGTAGCCATCCTGGTTCATGGTATTATTTTCGGTTACTTTTTTGTGGGAGGCCAGGTCTATATACATAAAAAGGTGCCGGAAGAGTTAAATGCCCAGGCCCAGGGCTTTATCTTCCTTGTTACTTTCGGATTGGGACTCCTGGTAGGGAATTTTATAAACATCAGACTGATAGAGCGATTTACTGAATCGGTGAATGGAGTGGATATTATTCATTGGAACAGTGTGTGGGGGATAACGTCACTATCCACATTAGTGATATTGATCATTTTTATGTTGCTTTTCAGGGATAACATTGACAGAATCAGGAGTGAAGGGGATGCAGAATGAAAGAGTATCTGCTTGGAATAGATAATGGTGGATCCATGACAAAAGCTGCCCTTTTTGATACAGAAGGGAGTGAAATTGCCTCAGCCTCCAGGGCCGTTGAGCTTATCCGGCTGAATGCAGGATGGAACGAACGGGATGCTCTGAAGATGTGGGAGGATACCGTTTCTGTTATTCGCGAAGTATTGAATGAATCGGGAGTTGATTCGCAATTTATAAGGGGAGTTGCCTGTACCGGATACGGGAATGGATTATATCTAACTGACAGAGAGGGAAATCCTGTCCGGAATGCCATAAATTCAACAGATTCAAGGGCTCAATCATTCATTGATACATGGATGGCGGATGGAACCAATGAGCGGGCACTGCCCATGACAGCTCAAAGTTTGTGGCCGGCACAACCCAATGCCCTTTTGTCCTGGCTTCGTGAAAATGAGCCGGAAACACTGGAGCATGCCCGATGGGTATTCATGGCAAAGGACTTTATCAGGTTCAAACTTACCCGTGAGATTCATGCCGAAATTACCGATATGTCAGGAACAAGTCTGATGAATGTTATATCGGGCAAATATGATGATGAGGTATTGAGCTTATTCGGCCTGGAGGAGTTTGGCAGGATGTTGCCTCCATTGATCGATTCAACCGGACTGGCAGGGAGGATAACCGGGGAAGCCGCAGCGCTGACAGGCTTAAAGGAGGGTACTCCGGTGGCCGGCGGGATGTTTGATATTGATGCATGTGGTCTGGCTTCGGGAATAGTGGACGAAGGTCAGATGTCTATGGTTCTGGGAACATGGGGCAATAATCAATACATTTCCAGGAAACCGCTGATTGACAGGGATCTGTTTATGACCAGTATCTACTCCCTTCCTGGCTGGTACCTTATGCTTGAGGGAAGCCCTACTTCAGTGGGCAACCTTGACTGGATGATCAGTAACTTTATGGCCCATGAGAAAGAGGCAAAGGGAGATGGCTTTTTTAACTGGCTTAATGAAGAGGTTCACGCCATATCTCCAGAAAGTTCTGATATTATCTTCCTGCCCTTTTTGTATGGATGCAATGAAAAGGAGACCATAAATGCCGGGTTTTATGATATGAAAGGTGAGCATACAAAGGCACACCTGGTCAGGGCCGTTTATGAGGGTATCACCTTTTCTCATAAAACGCATATTACAAGGCTTTTGAAACTCCGGGATACACCCGACGTGATGCGATGTACCGGGGGAGCCACACAGAGTGATGTCTGGATGCAGATGTTTGCCGATGCAATAGGAATACCTATGGAGATTCCGGAAGGAACCCAGTTAGGCGCATTGGGGGCTGCCATGGCTGCGGGAGTCTGTTCAGGGGTGTTCAGCAGGCTTGAGGAAGCGGTGGATCAGATGTCACGTACGGGCAGGAGGTTTGAACCGGATATCACCAGGAAGGGTATTTATGAGACTAAATATCAAAAGTATAAGGATCTGATTTATCATTTAACACAAAACAGCTGAAATGAACAGGACGTATACAGGAGTGACTCTTTTATCACTCTTTTTGTTGCTCTCAACTACAGGGTGCGGCAACAAACCATTAAGCTCAAGGCTGGCTTTTAATAAAGTGTTGCCTGAGAAGTACAACAGTCCGGATGGAATGACCCTTGGAGATGATAACTGTATCTATCTCTCAATGAATACAGTAAATAACCCCGATTATCCGGGTAAAATCCTGCGGATTACAGAAGATGACCGGATCGAGGAAGTTATTGACCTCCTTCCACATCCAGAAACCGGGATGGCCAGCCCCATGGGATTGGTGTTTGGTCCTGACGGTAATCTATATGTGTCGGATAACCAGTCCTTTGTAACTGACAGCCTGGGCATGTCAAGGCTTCTGAGAGTAGTCATGGAGAAGGGCAGAGCAGTCAGGTGCGAAGTGGTTGCTGAAGGATTTAATATCGCTAACGGAATAACGCTCAGGGGCACCTCTGTCTACCTGGCAGAGACAGATCTGAAAGCCGGCACACCTCACAAAAGCGGGATTTATCGTCTTGAACTATCCGAATTGAATCCGGATAATCCGGTACGGGTAAGGGGGCTGGGCGATCCACACCTGATTACAGTACTGGAGACTAAAAATGAAGCTCTGGAAGTCGGGGCCAACGGAATTGCTTTTAATTCAAAGGGAGATCTCTTTGTCTGTAATTTTGGTGATGCGGAGGTCTATAAACTGAAAGTTGATGATCAGGGAGTTGTGATGTCCAAAGAGCTATTCGCCAGGGGTGGGGGGATGGAATCGGTGGATGGAATGCAGATTGATGAGGAGGATAACCTCTGGATAGCCGATTTTATAGGTAATGCTGTTATTAAAATATTGCCGGAAGGCAGGATAAAAATCGTTGCGAAAAACAGTCCGTCCGATGGGAAGAATGGGGAACTGGATGCTCCCTCAGAATGTATCCGCAGAGGGGATAAGGTGTATGTGTCGAATATTGATCTTACCTTTGGCCCGAATACCAGCGATGATATCCATACAATGTCAATTATCGAACTGAAATAAAAAAAAGTAGCTATGAAAAATTTGCTCTGTTTCTCAATTGCCGTAATCCTGTTTGTTTCATGTACAGGCAATCCGGAAACTGCCCGGAAGGCACTCACCTTTGACAATACTGTTTTTTATGATGAGAACGGGAATTTTATTGTGGAGAAAGCCAAGGATGCAATCGTTACCCTGGCCGAATACCATGGGTATCAGATGTTTCCCCAGTTCAGGGAGCAATTATGGGTGAGCGATTACGGAACCGGACGGTTTACTGAACTGGGACTTGCAGCCTGTCTGTTTATGAATAATGAGACAGACCGCTATATGCTGATGGACCTGTTTCTTCTGCCCGGACAGATGCTGCCGGAACACTGGCACCTCGACGGGGAGACCAACCCGGCAAAACTTGAGGGATGGCTGGTCAGAAACGGGAAAAGCTATATTGTTGGTGTGGGTGTAGATAACCTCAGCGGTTTTGCAGAGATAGATATTCCTGATTGTCATATGAATGGAGAAGCAGAGACAAAGCATGTAATTGAAGCGATGCCGGGTTCTTTTACTCCTCAGAGTATAATTTACTCAAAGCATTGGCAGTTTGCCGGGGACAAGGGAGCAATTATTACTGAAGTGGCAAATGTTCATACAGATGTAGCTGTTCGTCATTCAGACAAAGCTATCAATGACAATTTCCTGGGGATATAATGTGCTGATCATCCTGTTAATGTAACCGGGCTAAAGGGATTCCAGGTACTCTTGTTTTCGTCACTCCTGTCGATGTGATTTTTTAATACAAAGATAATCAGCGGTATAGTTCTTTGGTTTTGATGCATTTGGGTGTCCTGTAATCTTGTAGCCGTGTTTATCCTGTTTGTTAAGTTTGTCATTGAGAAAAAGAATATGAGCGGAACGGTGAGCATGCAGATCATTGATAAGAGAAGAGGAAGCTATCGTGTTGCCCAGACAGTTGGTTCTTCTCCTGAAATTCCTTCCCCAGGGAATGTTCAATTAAGTGTGTCATCCTGAGATTCCGTTGCCACATCCTGAAATTCCTTCGTTACATCCTGAAATGCAAAACCAAACATATTTTTGTTCGAGAACTGCTTAAAAATGCTGCGCCTCATGAAAAACAGATGTTTAATATCGGGTTATTATACTTATTAGGTGCTTATCTGGATAATAAACATTTTTCAATAGATATCTATTATCCAAAACAACACCTATACAGTTAATAAATGGATA
>JAAEOI010000189.1 GCA_024244665.1 Bacteroidota bacterium
AGTACCCCCGTTTTTGCAGAGTCCAGCAGCATCTCCTGGTCAAAAAATGCCAGGTTAGCCACAAATATGGACATGGTGAAGCCCACCCCTGCCAGCATGGCAACGCCTACGACCTGCCTGAAGCCGATTCCCGCGGGTAGTTCGGCCATCCCCAGTTTCACCCCGATCCAGGAGAACAGCGAAACCCAACTGTTCCCACCCACGTCGTCTGCCATGAATCTTCCTCGACCCACCTCTTTAACTTTCTTTTCTTCAAGCTCTTTTCCCGAAAGAGCTGAATATTCATGAGGGTAATATGTAGTTAATACCGGCATCTGGTCCCAGCGGCAGACCGAGAAGCAGCCAGACAACCAGCAAAACAATCCAGACAAGGAGAAATCCGAAAGAGTAGGGGATCATAGTGGCAATAATGGTTCCTATCCCCGATTTGGAGTCGTATTTCTGAAAGTAGGCAATAATCAGTGCAAAGAAACTCATCATTGGTGAGATCACGTTGGTCACACTGTCCCCGATCCGGTAGACCACCTGTGAGAGTTCAGGAGAGTATCCCATAATCATAAACATAGGGATGAAGATTGGAGCCAGTATAGCCCATTTGGCCGAAGCGCTCCCCATAAGCATATTGATGCATGCAGAGAAGAGGACAAAGAGAATCATAAGCGGGATCAGTCCGATTTCGGCCGACATAAGAAGGCCGGCACCCTTTACCGCCAGGATGATCCCCAGGTTGCTCCATTTGAAATAGGCCACAAACTGAGCGGCAAAAAAGACCAGCACTAGGTAGGTCGCAAGTGTCTTCATGGAGAGTGCCATCCCGTTAACCACATCGCTGTCGTTCTTAAAGGCACCTGTGCTGAATCCGTATGCCAGACCCGTGCCACCCGCTGTAACGAAAAGCATGGCCACCACTCCCCGGATCAGGGGAGAGGTGAGGAGTCCGCCACCAGGGCCCCTGAAGAAACCGTCCTGAGGAATCGTACCGATAAGAGTTACGGCAATGATAACAACCAGTGTAAGCAGGGCCATAAGCAGCCCTCTCTTCTCTTTCTTGGAGATCTCATCGAAATTGTGCTCCTGTGCCACATCACCCGTGTAGTCTCCCAGCCTGGGTGCAATAATTCTCTCTGTAATAAAGGTGCCGGCAAAAGAGATCACAAAGGTGGAGGCCACCATAAAGAAATAGTTGGCTGTTGGATTCACCTCGTAAGCAGGGTCCAGGATCTGGGCCGCTTCGGTGGAGAGACCGGCCAGCAGCGGGTCCACTGTACCCAGGAGAAGATTGGCACTGAAGCCTCCGGAAACTCCTGCAAAGGCTGCTGCCATTCCTATAATGGGATGCCTTCCCAGGGCCTGGAAAATTACTCCGGCCAGGGGGATCAACAGCACATATCCCACATCAGCAGCGACATTTGAGACGATCCCGGTAAATACCAGAACAAAGGTCATTAGCTTTTTTGGAGCATTAAGCACAAGCAGCTTGATCAGTGCGTGGATCAGCCCGCTCTGCTCTGCAATACCGATACCAAGCATGGCCACCAGCACAATGCCCAGCGGAGCAAAAGAGGTGAAGTTGTCCACCGTCCCCAGCAGGATCCTATGGATGCCGTCGTGTGAAAGCAGGTTTACTGTTCTGACAATCTCCCCGGTACCGGGATGGATCGCTTCCCATTTGAGCCAATGGCCCAGCAGTGAGAACAGGAGGGCAAAGAGTGCAAAGAGTGCAAAGAGGGTAGCCGGATGAGGAAGTGCGTTACCTGCCCGTTCAGTCCAATTCAACATCTTCTGCAGTATTCCTGCCTTACTTTCACTTTTTTTCATAGGTAGATTCTTCGAGTAATCACTGGCTTAGTGCACTTTTATGAGCTACAGGAGATCAGGAAAACACTTGCCAGAACAAGTTGTAGTTGCTTCATGATCCGGAATTATGCATAGCTTAAGTATAGAAATCTATTTGAACTGGTAGAGGAAAACGACCACCCCTTTGAATGCCGGTTTTCTTTCATCCCTGATCTCCATGACCACTTCCACCTCTACCTTGGCTGTTCCCCTGAGGTTAATAATTGATTTCATTTTGGTCTTGATCCTTACCTCACCATCAACCACCACGGGCTGACCGAATTTGAAACTCTCGATACCATAGTTCACAAGCATGGTGATGTTATTCACCTCAATGATCTGGTCCCACAGGTAGGGAAGTATCGACAGACTAAGATAGCCATGGGCAATGGTATTGCCGTAGGGGCTCTCCTTTTTGGCCCTCTCCACATCCACGTGGATCCACTGGTGGTCAACCGTAGCTTCGGCAAACATATTAATTTGCTCCTGGGTAATTTTGTGGTATTCCGATACACCCAGCTCCAGACCGGAATAATTCTCAAATTCTTCGTAACTGTTAATGATCAACTTTGCCATTGTCTAAATAGGTGTTTAGTGAATGATATATTAAGCAAGTGTTTTCATCGGTTTCAACCATTTTAAGGACCATTTGTTCAGTACTTTTTTCAATCAAACAGGATGGTAGGGTTAAAGGGATAGCGGCCAAAGCGTTCGCCGTATATGGCCACTCCGCCAGGCAATCCCTCATCCACCTCAAAGCTGATGGTGAGCGCAGTGTCCCCGCTCAACAGCCGGGCCGGAATTTTTGCTTTACAAAGGTAGCCGTACGAACCTGCCTCCCTCAGTTTCCGGTCCTTCAGCTGGGAGTGCCATGAGAGCACCCCGCGATGGTCGGCCGGATCATCTTCCAGAAAAAACTCAGCGATCACCTCCCCGTTTACCCTTACCCGTAGCAGCGACGGATTGGTCCTGGTGTCGGTCATGGGGTAGGAGTTGGGATTACGACTGGGATCGAAAGTGCCTTTCCCTTGCATATAATCCCCACCCAGTTCTGTCTTCTCGGGAAGGTCCTTTCCATGTAACTTCTTTGCTGAAGCCTCAAACACCAGGGTAGCACCTCCGCCTTCCTCTCTGAGTGTGGTGGCAGGAATCTTCAACTGGTAGATGAAATGCCCGCTTCCGGCGCCGTTGACCTTCAGCCCCTCCAGTATGTTCCATTGTCCCATGCTCCACTTTGCTTCACTGAAGGAGGCCGGGTCAAAGGAGACCCTGTTCAAAGGGACAGTGGATGCCACTCCGCCCTCCACGAGGAAGCTGGTGAAGTTCAGATGGTAGACAAATGCATGCTTATCGCGCAGCCTTAGGGTCAGGTGGTACAGTCCCGGTGTTTCCGGCATGGGTACCTGTAGTGGCTCCACATCACCATTGAACCATGGTGCTGCAGGGAGCTTCGTTGTTGAGAAAAGGGTATGCCGAAACCGCCCTGTTTCATCGTATCCCGAGAGCTCATAATCTAGGATGAACTCCCCGGGAACCCGGTCAGTCATTACGGACAGGTAGAGCGGCTGTTCCACCATACTTCCCTGTTCAACCTTCCTGCATAGCTCAGATCCGGTGGATAGATATACGCTGCTGTGGAGGTGCGACAGGCTCATGTCCGGTATAAACGAGGAGAGACCTGTATATTTTTCTGTGCGGTCGAACCGATAGTAGCCGTTCCACTCATTGACCACATCGTGGTGTTCGGTATAGAGCCAGCCTGCTACACTGGGTTGCCTTCTGAACTCATTCATCATGATGTGGTAATCCCAGCTCCAGTCCACATCCCCGGTGCTCCCCTGGTAGCCCCATACATTGCCGCATTCACTATTGAACATGGGAACCCTGGTCTGGGAGTTCCCCCCGATGAAGTTCCACTGCGATCCTTCATAGGTATTCTCCACCACCTGCTCCAGAAACTCCTTCCAGCCATAACCGGGCAGGTAGCTATGCCAGGTGTTCAGGTCAGTCACCACATGATCATAATTACAGGGCGAGTTGTCCTCGATCAGCCTGGAGGGATCCAGTTTTTTTGTCTCCATGAACATCGCCCTGACCCACTCTTGTGTTTCGGGACGAAAAGCGCGATCCTTTCCTTCACCGGAATAGAGACCCCAGGTCTCATTGAAGAGTACCCACGAGAATATGGAGGGGTGGTTGTAATCCCTTTCGATCATCTCCCGCATGGCATACTCCCACTCTTTCTTTGCTGTATCGCCGGGCTCACCCCAAAAATTGGGCACATCGGCCATAATCAGCAGTCCCAGTTTATCGGCCCAGTAAAGCTTCCGGGGGATCTCTGTTTTGATGTGGATCCGGTTGCCGTTTAAACCTATCTTTTTGGAGCGGATGATCTCTTCGCGCATGAAGTCATCGCTGGGGTAGGTATAGAACCCGTCTGGATGGTAGGCCTGGTCGAGACTCAACTGAAGATAGATGGGGCGGTTATTCAGGGCCACATAGGGATGTCCACTGCCGGGCAGGTCCATGAAGCTGATCTTTCGCATGCCAAAATAGGAGTGAACCTCATCCAGTGCCAGCTCTTGCTGTGAAAGCTGAACGGTCACATCATAGAGGTAGGGATCATCCAGCTCCCAGAGATGAGGATCGGGTATTGGAATTTCAAACTCAAGCTCCTCATCTCCTTTATTAATGAGGGAGTAAATGCCGGAAAGCTCGCCATTGGGGAAGATAACATCCAGGTTCAGCTCCATAGGGGCGGGATGGTCGAGTCGGGCAGTGACCGTCACTCTCTCCCTGTCAATATCGGGGGTGAAATGGATATACTGAAGGGCAACGCTACCCCTGAGCTCCAGAAAGACCGTCTGCCAGATCCCCTTGGCTTCGCCATATCCTTGCTTCCCGTTAAGCTTGAAGGGGTGGTCGCTGTCGTCAACCCGCAGAGTGATCCGGTGACTTGAACCCGGTGTAACAAAGGAGGTGAGGTCAAATTCGAACTGATTATAGCCACCCTGGTGGGAACCTGCCGGCTGACCGTCAATCCAGAGATCACTCTTCCAGTCACAGGCCCCGAACACCAGGAAAGTACGTTCTCCCTTCCAGCTTTCGGGGATTTTGATCTCCCTGCTGTACCAGGCAATATCAGTAAGATCCTCCGTACCTGAGAGGGGAGATCCCCATGAAAAGGGAACCCTGATTTTATCAGGCAGGGAGGCAGTTTTGAACCAGCTCTCACTGATCCCGGCGTTAAGCGAGTCAAAGCCAAACTCCCACTCTCCGTTCAGATTGATCCACTGCGTTCGCATGAAATCGGGACGGGGATGTTCGGACAGAGGAATCTGGGCGTTCAGTAAATTGAAGCTACCGGCCAGAAGGGCCAGGATAAGAACGCAATAGAATTTCATCTCTGGTAGATTATGTGCTATGTTTATTGTATACGGGATTAGCGTAGATTTGCAGGAAGATCCCTTTCAGCTCCTCCTGGTCCATTCCCTCAAGAGCCCCTGTTTTGGCGCTAATGACTGCTTCAAACTGCTCTTTCTCACCCTGGCTGTAGTGCTGGGCGAAGCGATTGCTCTTTTCGGACATGTCGGCTGCAATATAGTTTGCAGGCCACAACCTGAATCCATGGTGTATCTGTCTATCGATCTCCCCTGCAATTTTATCAATCACATCGTTGTCATGGAGGTTCTCGGATTCAACGCCCTTCAGAAATTTGTTCAGCGGTGAACCGAAGGTATAGTGGATCCTGCCCTTTTTGCCCGTGATCCCTGCAAGGATGCTTTTCAGGTCCTCGTTTGGGGTCTTCACATACTTCTCCCGCCTACCCATGTACAACTCCCTTGTTTTCTGGATGTCACAGGGTTCGATTTCATATGAGATGGAGACGGGGACAATGTTCAGGCCGGAAAGCGTTTCACAGATATGATCTCCTCCCATGGCCAGCATCTTGATCAGGCCGGTCTGGGTCCGGTCATCCCCGTTCTTGGTTCTGCCGTTCCTCTGGGCAATCCAGATGGACTCCTTCTGCTCCTTCAGGCAATGATTGATGTAGGCCGAATTGATCCTGGCATTCCTGTACTGCGTGATCTTCGATCCTCCCCGGTAGAAGGTAAACATCTTGTTCAGTTTGCCCAGGTCCAGCAACATCTGCTCTGTCATCAGGTTCTCCCCGAATGTAATCTGTGATGTTTTGTGCCCGCTCACGAATAAGAGGTACTGCATAATAGCCGCATCCAGCACAATATCGCGGTGGTTGGCCACGAACAGGTAAGGTTTATTCCTATCGAGTACCTCACTACCCGACTCTGTCAGTCCGGCCGAAGTCTTCTCCACAATTGTCTTAACGGTATATGAGGAGAAAAATACCTGGAACTGATCTACTGTCTCAATGCTAAGAAACTTTCTGGTCAGTTCCCCTGTATCTGCTCCCTCGAAAAGGTAGTTCAGAACTCCGGTAAACCTGGGATGGCTCACCAGGCGTTCAATGGCCGGTTTTACCTCGTGATCATGATAGGGTCTGATGACATCAAACTGCTTTGACAAATCCATGCCCAAATATGGCAATTAATCCTAAGCTTTCCGCCTGTCCAGGAAAGTAAGCGGCTTCCTGCTCATGTCGGGATGCTGCATCCTGGCCACCTCTTTGGGATCCATGAAACGGATGGAGGGGGCCACCCTCAATTTGGCGCGGAAATGGTCCTTGATCGTCTTCTCCACTGAGGGTGTGGGCTCCCTGCTTCCAACGAGCACCTGGATGTCATCCGTATCGATGCTATTGGTGGAGACCACCACGATGTAATTCTCCACCTCCCGGATCTCATTCAGGATTTCATAGAAAGCAGGGGGGAAGAGGGTGGTTCCCTTGTATTTGATCATCTGCTTCTTCCGGCCTACGATGGGACCCAGACGAAGAGTATTCCTTCCACAGCTGCAGGTTTCGGTGAAGTGGTGAGTGATATCCCCGGTTTTGAAACGTACCAGGGGCATGCCTTCCACAGCCAGACTGGTGATGGTGACTTCGCCCAGTTCGCCTTCTTTAACAGGACGGTTCTTTTCATCCAGGAACTCAACCACAATCATCTCCGGGTTCAGGTGGCCACCTGCTCCGGCACTGCACTCGGTAAAGGCTGCCCCCATTTCAGTGGAGGCATAAGTGGAGTACAGTTTGATATCCCATTTGCTGAGGATTCGCCGACCCAGCTTATTGAGCCTGAAATTGCTGTCTCTGATGGGTTCACCTATGCAGATGGCACTCCCGACCGATGTGGCAGACAGGTCGATATGCTGTTCCTCTGCATGCTCAATCAGCTTCAGCAGGAAGGAGGGGACGGTTACAAGAACAGTGGGGGAGGTGCGCTGGATGGTGTCGAACTGTAGAATTACATTGCCGGGCCCCACCCTGATAATCCCTGCTCCCAGTTTCCGGAGGCCCAGGAAGTAGGCCAGTCCAGCCATGAACCTGCGGTCCAGGGTCAGCATTAACTGGTAGATGTCACTGCTCGTTCCCCCTGCACAGATGAACGAAGCGTACTCGTTGTCGGCCAGTCGCTGCAGGTCATTCTCTGTGGCAGCAAAGGTGATGGGACTACCCGTTGTCCCCGATGTGGTGATGTAATCGATGATCTTCTCCCTCTCCACGCACAGAAAATCCATGTTGCGCTGCTGCAGGTGATCTTTGGTGGTGACCGGCAGTGAGATCAGTTCATCCACCGAGGTGACGGATCCGACCTTAAAACCAGCCAGGTGCTCCCTGTAAAAGGGTGAGTTCTCCATCACCCAGTCCAGCTGGGCGGAGAGGAGTTTTGACTGATATTCCCGAATCTCTGAAACGCTTTTAATAGACAGTTCCCTGTTCATCCTACTCTGTTTTTACGAGATCCAGGGCCTCCGACACCTGCTTCCGGTCCACCATCCTGGGAATCTCTCTTGATAATGATTGTTCATACAGCGCACCTGCCCGCTGCCGGTCGCCCTGCAGCCTGCTGATTTCGCCTGCAATAAACCAGGGATAGTAGTAGCGGGGATTCAGCTTAAGGTACTCATCAATCTCCGCACTGCTTATCCCCCCGGCTTCCTTCTGGTCAATGATCTCCTTCAGTCGGGCCGTCTCCTGCAAATAGGCCCTGAATGCTTCATACTCCTCCGAGTCCAGGAAGGGATCGGGTTCAATGGTCTCTTTCTCCAGCCAGATCCGGTCGCTTACCCTTGTGGTGTCGGCAAACACTCTGTTCAGGTCGTAACAGAGGTAGGCCCCCAGCTGGTAGGGGGAAGTTGAGACCCACATCTTCAGTTCAGAGGGCTTGAATATCACCGAGTGGTGGGAAATAAGCTGATTCACGACTTTCTCGTTTCCCATGCCTATGGGCTTCCCGCCTATTCCATCCTGGTCCCTCAGCAGCCTGGCAAAGGAGTGCTCATCATGTTTTTCAACCGACTCTATCATCTCGAGGGTCCTTTCCCAACGGTAGAGGGAAGCTCCCTCGGCCCTGTTTTTCGCGGTCAGTTCCGAATCCCGAAAGGTCTCACTCTGAAAATGGTTGGTGAGCACCAGGTGGTCGCCGCCCGGATTGTACAGGTCCATTTGATCGGGCGATTTTTCAATCACCACGGTGAGCATATCCTTTGCTGAACTTACCAGGAAGGATTCGGACACAAAGGTTTCGGAGCTCCCTGCAATCTCATAAGCCTCCTCTATGTCAGATGCATACTGCAGGATCTGCCTGGCAAGGATGGAGACAGGTGTTTTTGATGATCCGGGTATACCCGTTTTAGCTGCGTTAAGGGTTACTACCAAGCCCTGGTCGTTCATCCCCGACACCACCCCGATCATTCCGCCCCAGGTGATAAAAGCAAATTTATGCCCCCTTTCCGGTTCGTAAAAAGCGACAATCTTATCCCTGGCAAATTTTTCGCCCATGGAGAAATCGAAATTCCTTCCAATCAGCAGTGCACCATTCACCGACCGTTCACCAGAAACCCCCATGGCCGTGCAGGCAACCAGGTTCATATTCTGAAGTGCATGCCCCAGGTCGTGAGCAGCATGGTAGCTGAGTATCCTCTGGTAGGCCGGACCGATGAAGTCGAAGGATCCGGAAGCCTGCAGGGCAACACCATGGATCTCCCTCTGGTACTCAATGGGGATATGCCTGTCCAGGTTCCTGTTCATCCATACCACCACCTGCTTCAGGAAATTGAGATAGAAATCCGAGGGTACCATCTCCCGCAGCCTCTCCACGAAAACCTCCTCCTGGTAGCCAATCAGCTCACTGGCAAGGACTCCGTTCTTCACCCCAAGCTCAAAATCCGAACCGCTCAGATACATCTCCCACAGGCCGTAGCTGTTCCTCTTCAGCCAGTTCTCCTGGCAGGTCCAGGCATGATCGCCAGCCTCCACCCGCTGAGGAACCGGTGCACTCTTTTCCTGCTCTGAGGGTGGATGATTTGGTGTAAGCAGTCTAAACAGGGCAAACAGGAGAATCACTGTCCCCAATATGCCGGCGAACCACCGTACAAGCCTTTTCCTCAGTCTACTCTTTGTCATTTCTGATCTCATTTAATAGTTCTCCGATATCCAGTAGATTGGCACATGTAAAAAGGGCCGATACAGTCACACCGAGCACCCCGTGCAGTCCCACCCCGGAGTTCTGCCCTGTGAGGTAGAGGTTAGGGATCCGGGTATTGGGTGATATATAGGAGTGGCGCGGGTTCCTGCTATCCTTCATGATCCCGTATACAGTCCCCTCGGGCGTTCCTGTGTAATCCCGGAAGGTAAGCGGGGTGGCACTAAAGTAGGTATCGATGGCTTCCTCCAGGCCCTCAAGGCAAGACTCAACTAGTTTTATCAGCAATCCGGCTCTTTCATGCTTGAAGGCTGAGTACCGCTTCCCCCTTTTTCCAACACCAGTTCCTTCCCACTCTTTAACCTCCTCGTACTTCATATAGGAGGAGATGGTCATGCTTTCAGCATATTCCGGGTCTGAGCTGTCGGGCGAGGTGTAGAGGATACAGGCACCGGGCCAGGACCGTTTGTAGTACTCCCCCGGATGCCAGACACTCTTTTCGGAGGTGATAAACACATTGGAATTGATGTTTTTGAAGACTCCTTTCTTAAGTTTGATGTAGAGACAAAACGAACCGATGGTATTTTCAAGATCCTCGATCCGGTGGACGTATGCTTTCCTGAAGAGGCCCGGCTCCACCAGTTTCACGGTTTGTGAAGGATGCAGGTTGGAGATGAAGTGCTTTCCGCCAAGCAGTGATCCGTCTTTCAGCTCCACGGCTGTAGCGCTCCTGCCGTCGGTGACGAATTTCACCACCTCGCTGTTTCGCCTCACCTCTCCTCCGTTCTCCCTGATGACCTTCTCCAGTGCTCCTGCGAGGTGGTCGCTACCGCGGCTGAATTTCCATGCACTCTGGATATAGTGGTAGTGAATAATGGCATGGGTGATCAGGGGTGACCTGCCCGGCTCGCCGGCATAGAGGGCACTGGTCATTCCCCACAGGGCGCGTAGCTCCTTGTTGTCGGTCAGACCATCAATAAATTCAAAGGCATCTATCTGGGTATACTGGGTATCTGCATCCAGGTGGTTTCGGAAATCGTGCAGGTTCAGCACATTGGTGCTGTTCCAAACCTCCTCGATCTTCTCCAGGTAGGCATCAATTGCAGCTTGCTCAGCGGGGAAATAGGAGAGAAGCCGTTCCCTGTATCCCTTCATACCCATCGCGTAGGAGTACTCCTTGCCACCCATGTAGATCCGCTCATAGTGATCCGGATCAAGCCTCTCCAGTCCGGTCGAGTCAAGCACCCCGAGATATTTGAACACCTGGTGGAGAATCTGGCCTTTCTCCATAGTACCCACAAAATGCATGGCCGAATTAAATACTACACCCTTTCGTTTGAATGTCTGCAAGTTACCTCCGATCTGATGGTGTTTTTCCAACACACAAACCCTGAAGCCATTGTGCGAAAGGATCGCACCGCACATCAGTCCCCCCATGCCGCTGCCCGTGATAATCACGTCAAATGGATCGTTTTCTTCTCTTTTCTTCATTTACCAGTAATAATATATGTGATGTTCGAGGTAAGCCGTGCCTGGTCAATTCTTCTCCAGAAAAAACCCTTAGCTTCCGCCAGCTTCTCAATGGTGGTGGCCGGCAGATAGGTGAGCGGGTAAGAGGTCTTGTTGAACCTGAACAGGCGTGTCGACTGGAACTCGGTGAACCTGGTGTAGAGGGTGCGCCGTTTCAGCTCCGCATCTGCATCCCGCAGGATCAGCATGCCACCCGGGGGCAGGGTGTCCATACAGCGTTCCAGGAGGCTGATCTGCAGCTCTTCGGTCAGGTAGTGCAGCACATCATTGAGTATAATGACTTGGGCCGGGGGGATCTCACAGCTGGTGATGTCACCGACCCTGAAAGAAACATGGTCCACCTCAAGAGCAGCCATGCCGGCCGCGGCAATTTTCCGCTCATCATAATCGATCCCTGTGATCTTCCGTTTTCCCGATGTTTTCCCCAGCATGATGGAGAGAAAGCCGTAACCGCACCCTAGGTCAAGCACCTCAGCATCGCGGGGGATAAGCTCATTGAAGAGGGAGTAGTTCTTTTCAATTTTCAGTTTGACTTTCATATACCACTCCAGTACAGGTCCCTTGTAAAGGAAGAGTCCGGTTAGTTTGTTCCTGTAGTAGTCTGTTGTTTCAAGTTGCTCCTGCAGATTCCTGTATTCCTCCCGGTAGAAGGCGGTAAGTACCTTAGCTTGAGGCTGGTATGTTCTCGCTCCGTCATACTCCTTAAACTCCGGCCTGATTCTCGGGAAGAATTTCATGGTGATGCTTCCCCTTTTCAGGAAGTGTTCCGTCTTAGGCAGAGCATCGTAGGCACCATGTATGATAAGTGGCTGAACCTCCAGTCCAAGCATATCGGCAATACCGAAGGCGCCCTGGTGGAAGCGTTTGATGGATCCATCCGGCGATCGGCTTGCTTCGGGGAAAGCAAGGATGGAGTACCCTTCGGCAACCTTCTGTTTCAGACCCTCAAAATTATGGTCCAGCCCTTTGTAGACCGGGTAGAAATCGGCAAAGCGGATGATAAATCCATAGAAGGCGTTGTTCCATACCCACTTATTAACCAATACAATCATCTTTGGATTGAGCTGGAGCAGGAAGACCAGGTCCAGTTGACTCTGGTGGTTGGAGATGATCACCGAGGGCCTGGAGAAGTCTGCCAGCTCCCTGTTGATATAGTTCTTCCTGATAATGAAACCAATGGTGACAATGAAGCGGGTGGAGAGGAAGATCAGGAAGCTTACCAGTCTCTTCTTCGGCTTCAGTCTCATGGGAAGCAGCATGATGACGGGAAGAAAAATGGTGGCCACGAAGGCTGAGCCCAAAAAGAGCATGAAGTATATCAGGGTGGCGACAATTCCTGAGAGGGTAAGCGGTTCAAGCCTGGTTTTCCCCTTGCTCCTGACCAGGAAGTTGAAGAGAAGGGGCAGCAGGGTGTAGGAGATGAGCACCACCGTAGAGATGCCGAAGATTGATACCAGTGCAATGGACTGAAGGGCCGGGTGACGGGCGAATATGAGCACACCGATGGCGCCGATGGTGGTGAGGGCCGACAATAGGATCGACAACTTGTATGGGGCAAGGCTATGGTTCCCCTCCCTGTGGTTGGCGATGATCCCGTTCATGATAAAGATGCAGTAGTCGATGCCCAGCCCGAAAACGAAGGTGGAGATGATGATATTAAAAATATTGATTTCAATCCCAAAGAGCCCCATCAACCCAAGGGTCCACATCCAGCTGATCATAATGGGAATGAAGGTGATCAGGGCAATCTCTATTCTTCCGAAAAAAACCAGGAGGATCAGGAAAACAACGATCATGGAGATGGTAACCAGTTTGTTGAAATCCTCTTTCAGAATCTCGAAGAATTTGTTTATGAAGTACTGTCCGTCAAAAATCACAAACTCCTCCATATCGGAAAAACGTTCAAAAAGTTCAGGTTTATCGGATGGATCAACCATCAGGATGGAGACCACCGACCAGGTTCTCTCGTCGGTGGAGATAAAGTTATTCAGGAAAAGCTCCCTGAGCAGTTCGTACTCTTCCATTGCAATGGGATCAAACTCCTTATCCAACAGGTCATAAAAGGGCTGGAATGCATCCTCCTTGAAATGATTCTTTTTCCCACTGCTGGTAATGGAGGCCTTAACAGCTTCCCTTCCGGCCTCCTTCCAGAAACGGCCCCACCGCTCAATTTTCTCTTTCTGCGCCTCCCGGGAGAGCATCAGGTCCGATACCCAGGAGATCTCGGTCACCAGTCCGTCGTTCCGGCACGACTCCAGCAGGGAGTGTTGGGACTCGATCTTTGTGAGTGCTTCCTCCAGAGAGCTTCCCTGGGTAACCAGGTAGAGGGAGCTGTTGGCCACCGAGCTGATGGATTTTAGTTTTGCCTCTGATTTTGCCAGCCGGTCCGACATGTAGTTCAGGGTGGATATGTCGCCGTTAAACCTGATCTTCTGCGAGGTAAATGCAAAGAGGATGGTGAGCAGGAATACAGCTATCACAAGGATGCGGTTCTTTTCAAAAGGGTAGCCCACCATCTTTTCGATCCGCCTTGAGACTGCCGTTTTTCTCTGGCCTGAACCCTGCCACTCTCTCTTCACCAGGAGGGGTGTAAGTACCAGCACAGTGAGGGCGGATACAAGCACAGCAAAGGCTGCAAAAACCCCGATCTGGTTAAGTGCTTCTGATTTGACAACAGAGAGACAGAGAAAGGCCGATGCGGTGGTGATGCTGCTCATGAGAACCGGCATGGTGATGAGCCCGATGGTCTCCCTTAGCGTTCCGCCCGAACGAATGTGAGTAAAGAGGTGCAGTGAGTAGTCTACCGTAATCCCCATAAAGATCACACCCACGCCCAGGGCAATGGCTGAGACCTGGCCATAGATCAGGGTGAGTACAGCGATGGAGACAAGTGAACCGATCACTACCGGCATAAACATGAGCACAATCATCCCGATCTTCCTGAAGAAGATGAAGAAGATCAGCAGAAAAAAGACCAGGGCGATGGAGATGGTCAGAACGATATCTTTCTTTACTCTCACCGAATTGGCCACCGCCACTGCGCTCCCGCCGTAATACTCAATGGTGATATCCTCCCCTGAGCTTATCCCGCTGATCGACTGGTCCATGTACTGCACCATCTTAAGGTTCTCCTGGGTGTTGGATCCCGGGTAAACAGGGTCCATGAATATCATCAGGTTCTTTTTATCCCCGGTGAATATGGCCGAATTATAGAGGATGAAGTTGTCATCAAGCTGAAAGCGGTTCAGCTTCTTCAGCGCAATGGGAGTGAGGTTCAGAGGATCCTTCAGGATAAATTTCCCTGTGGCCATTCCAGTCGGCGAGATCAGGGTCCTGAATCCCTTTTCAATCGTCCGGTCAATCTCCTCGTCTGTGAGCAGCTTCCCGATCTCCCGGTAGTCCTCATCATCCAGGAAGAGGGGGAGGTTGTCACGGATGAAGCCGTATATCTCAAGCATTCTATCACCACCCACCTTGAAGCGGATATTGCCCACCAGGTCTTTGCGCTGTTCAAGTTTCTCAACCAGCTGCTCACCTCTGCTGATAAGGGCATCCGTATCCACCGTGGAGCTGTCTTCATGGGAAATAATGAAGATGATCTGGTCAGCCAGCTGAGATTTATCAAACACCTCACTGATGCGGCTGATCCGCTCATCTTCCGGAATGATGGCATTCAGATTCTCCTCAATTTTTACGCCCGATGCCAGGTAGGCAGCACCTGCCATGACCACAGTAAAGAGGCTGAAAAACAGCCACTTTCGCTTGTTAAGATATTTGTTAATGCTTACAAAGAAACTGTACATCTAACGGGTGCGTTTTAAAAAAATCAGAAGAATATATGACAGGGCACCCATAATAATGCCGGCAATGGAGGCAAAGACAAGGGCCCCGGTCAGGTACTGCTTCAGATTCTGGCCAATGGACTCAAGATTCAGCTCTATGTCAACCAGCCAGCTTCCCTCGCCGAGTACATAGCTCCCACATACGTAACTCAGGTAGAGAATGAATGGGATCATTGGTGGCAGGCTGATGTTGGCCGCAATAAAAAAGATGGCCTTATTCAGCTTAAGCAGGTGCGCCAGAAAGAATCCGATGATCAGCTGGTATCCCCAGATTGGTAAAATCCCCATGAATATACCAAAAGCAATTGAAAGAGCGATCAAATGAGTTGGTGTCCCGCTCTTGATAATGTCCTCCCTGAAGATCTCTTTCAGGCTTTTGCTCCGGTACTTCCGGAACATGTTGCGGGGTATGTAATAGGTGAGCCCCATGAATACCAGCATAAAGTTAAGCAGGGTAATCCTCATGAAATCCCAGAATGGCCTGAAGTGGGAAACCCGCTCCCCGTCCGGGGGGTAGTGCACATGAATAGGAATCTCCAAGATTCGGACCCCTTTCCATGCACTCTTTACCAGGAGTTCCAGTTCAAACTCATACCGTCCGGAAACCAACCTGGTCCCTTCCAGTTGCCTGATGGGGTAGAGCCGAAAACCCGACTGGGTATCCTTCAGCCTGAGGCTGGTTTCAATCCGAAACCAGAAAGAGGAGAGACGGTTGGCGAAGCGGTTCCTGCCCGGTACATTTTCCTGGTCCAGGATCCTGGATCCCATCACAAGTATGGTCGACTCCTTCTCAAGGACCTCCAGGAATGCCGGTAAATCGGAGGCCCTGTGCTGACTGTCCGAATCGAGTGTGATGGCATGGTCATATCCAAGCTGCAGTGCCCTCTTGAAGCCTGCCTTCAGTGCAGCCCCCTTGCCCCGGTTCTTCGGGAATGTGATGACTATGACCGACTTATGGGCAGCAAGTATAGCAGCCGTCTCATCGGTGGATCCGTCATTCACAACAATTACTTCAGGCCCGTAGCTGAGCACCTCCTCCAACAACTTGTTGAGAAACCCGGCATTGTTGAAAGTCGGGATAAGCACACAGCACCTCAAGCTCTCAAATACCTCTCCGTATTCCCTATTTCTGTTCTCTGAATTCACCCTTTAACTTTAGAAATACTTTCTCGTTTTTGTGCAGCCGGGCAGTCACTGTCATCCGCTCCCCTAATCTGCTGAAGGAGATAGCCGCATCAATCTCCGGCTCCTTTCCTGGTTCATGAACAGCCGTGAATTTGATCTGTTTTGCACCGGTCATCACCAGCGGGATTCCTGTCTCCTGCTCCAGTATCTCCCTGATCATCTGGACCTGGCAGACACCTGGTGTAATAGGAAATCCGGGGAAGTGTCCCCCGTATACCAGGTGGTTTTCATTGATGCTAATGGTGGCATCGATGAGCTCCTCCTCCCTGTTGTTCACCCTGTATGTGTAAAGGTCCTCCAAAATAATTTTATAGCTGATTCAGCTCTGTTAAATCAATTTTCAGCCGGACTCCCCGGTGCCTGATCCCAATGGTCAGGGGCTCAGCATTTGCCCCGTTCCTGATTTGGAAATCAACCCGTCCGATCAAGCCCTTTTTCCTCCTGATAGCGGCCGGACCGGAACTTTTGTGGCAGCTATAGGAGTAGCGCTGCGACTTGTGCCTGAATTTCAACTTTTCAGTGACCCCGTCATTCAACGAGTTGACCGAAAAATCTTCAATTTCCGACAAATCTAATAATAAGGTTCGGAAATCGTTTTGAAGCGTCTTTAATATGGAGCGCCTGTTTAAAAATTCCTGGACACTTACCACTTCAAACTCATCATCCAGGTAGGCCAGGTCCATCAGGTTCAGTCCCAGTTCTGAAAGGAAGACCACGTGAATGGCACCATCGGCAGGCATCTGTTTGATCAGCACAAGCCCTGAATAGTAATCCCCCATGACGGTAATGGCAGCCTTGAATAGAAGTGATCCTTCCAGGGTCCCGAGCGGGGCGAATCTCCCGATCCCGCGGCTTTGTTCATCCGAAGTACAGCACCCTGTGCCGCTCCGGTGAACTTCCGAAGCGCTGCAAACAGAGATCACTGTACTAATAATCAGTAGAGAAAACAGCCTCCTCAATGGGTTCATTTATTTTCTTGTCAATAAAGGTGATAACCGTATAGTCCTTTTCACTCTCCTCCATACGCACCTCCGCTACGGCCAGGTCCGACTTGTCAAAGTAGATCTCCATGGTAGAGATCACCTCCTTCATAGTGCTCTCCCGGGGGAGCAGTCTTACCAGGTACTGAGTGCTGTTTTCGAAAGCCTCCATCTCAAACTCCTCGCCCGAGATATTTCCGCTGACCATTCCTACAATCAGGTTGTTGATCTGAGTGAATGCCGGATTCGATTCAATGTCGAAGGTACTGACCTGCTCACCATCTCTGATCAGGAACTTCCCACCGTGAATAACAATCACATACTCAAAGGGCTCATGGTAGGCCCACCTGAGGCTGTTTTCCTTCCTGAATGAGAAGGAACCCTTGCTGATGATGGTTTCATCCAGGAACTCCAGCTGCTTTTTCTGGATAAAGGTGCTCTGTATGGTCTCTATCTTCAGCGAATTTTCATTGAGGCGCTCCACTAGTGCATCGGGATCCTCCACCTGACGGAACCCATCCTGAAGGCTGAGGTCATGGCCAGTTAGGACAGCAAAGGAGAGGATTCCCCAAAAGAATAATATTGCTTTCAGTGTTCCCATCTATATCTTCGGATTATTGGTCAATTGTCCAAAGGTAGTAAAAGAAAATATTAGTAAATTTGGGGATTTTCCGGAAATAGGAATCCGAATGTTAAGGAATTGTAACTACATTTATAGAACACCCTAATACGTGCAAAGTCTGTGATAACGATAAAAGCGAAGGAGAGTCTGTCCTTAAAGGCAGCAGAGGCGATTATTTTGAATAACCAGCCCTTCGACCTGGACGGAGATAGCCTTGCTCTGGTGGATGAGAGTCTCAATTTCCTCCTGAATTTTTCAGTGGATAAGATCATTTACGGCATCAATACCGGATTCGGGCCTATGGCCCAGTATAAGATAGATGAAAACAAACAGGTTGAACTGCAATACAACCTGATCAGGAGCCATTCTGCAGGGGCCGGGGAAAAGATTCCCGATCCCTATGTAAAAGCAGCGATGCTGGTCAGGATGCTCTCCATCATGCAGGGCAAATCAGGGATCCACCCCTCCTGTGTTACATTGCTGCAGTCAATGATCCTCAAAGAGGTCTATCCTCTGATCCCCGAACACGGGGGAGTTGGTGCCAGTGGTGACCTGGTGCAGCTTTCGCACCTGGCACTGATCCTGATCGGTGAGGGCAAAGTGACCTACCAGGGTGTGTTGCGGCCCACCTCCGAAGTATTCAAAGAACTTGGACTGGAGCCCATCAAGGTGGTACTGAGAGAGGGGCTTTCGCTGATCAACGGGACCTCGGTGATGACCGGAATTGGAATTATAAATGTGATCAAGGCAAAGCACCTGCTCGACTGGTCACTTGTGGCCTCGGCCATGATCAACGAAATTGTTCACTCCTTTGATGACCACTTTGCTCTGGAACTGAACCAGGTAAAGAAGCACAGGGGACAGGCCTATATTGCCAGTACCATGGAGCGCATTCTCCGCACCAGCAATATGATCGACAGGCGTGAGGAGTATTTCTACAACAACAACGAAGAGTCCCGTATCTTTAAGCGTAAGGTCCAGGAGTACTACTCCCTGCGCTGCATCCCGCAGATCCTTGGTGCGGTATACGATACCATTCTTCATGCCGAAGAGGTGGTGGTGAATGAGATGAATTCGGTGAGCGACAATCCCATCGTGGATGTGGAGACCAGGAATGTATTTCACGGGGGTAATTTCCACGGTGATTATGTTTCACTGGAGATGGATAAACTCAAGATAGCGATCACCCGTGTCTCCATGCTTTCGGAACGCCACCTGGCCTTTTTGTGCAACCCGAAGCAGAACGAGCTTCTGCCTCCCTTCGTAAACCTGGGGCAGCTGGGATTGAACCTGGGCATGCAGGGCGTACAGTTTACCTCCACATCCACAGTGGCGGAAAACCAGGCCCTTTCAAATTCGGTATATGTCCACAGCATTCCCACAAACAACGACAACCAGGATATTGTGAGCATGGGTACAAATTCGGCCATGATAACCAAACGGGTCATCGACAATGCCTACCAGGTCCAGGCCATTGAGATGATTGCACTCCTGCAGGCTGTGGACTTCTTAAAGGCAGAGGAGAGGCTTTCGGTGACCACCAGGAAGTACTATTCTGAATTGCGTGAGCTGGTTCCCATGTTCGTGGAGGACAGCCCCATGTATGAGGATATAGAAAAGGTAAAGGAGTATTTGTTCCACACTAAAGTGGACCTGCCAATGGAGGGAGAGGAATGAAGACAGCACTGGTAACAGGAGGATCCAGGGGGATCGGCAAGGCGATCTCGGTCCGGCTCGGCAGGGATGGATACTATGTAATAGTGAACTATCGTTCCAACGGGACCGAAGCGGCGGATACCCTGGAAAAGATCAGGAATGCAGGAGGAGAGGGAGAGTTACTGCAGTTTGATGTATCCGATCCGGATGAGGTAAACCGGGCACTTGACAAGTGGCACGGGGATAATCATGATAAACAGATTACCATCCTGGTGAACAATGCCGGGCTGAGCAGGGACAACCTGATGGTATTCATGTCGGACCAGGATTGGAAAGATGTAATGAGCACCAACCTGGATAGCTTCTTTTACGTAACCAGGTACCTGCTTCAGAATATGCTGGTGGGAAAATGGGGGAGAATCATTAATATTGTCTCCCTCTCAGGGCAGAAGGGTTTGCCCGGACAAGTGAATTATTCAGCTTCCAAAGGAGCTGTGATTGCCGCCACCAAATCACTGGCCATGGAGATAGGAAAGAAAAAAGTGACTGTAAATGCGGTGGCCCCCGGGTTTATCCGCACCGATATGACGGCAGACCTTGATGAGAAACAGTTGTCGGCTATGGTGCCTCTGAGAAGATTCGGAGAGCCCGAAGAGGTGGCTGAGGTCGTCAGCTTTCTTGTTTCAGAGGGTGCCTCTTATATCACAGGTGAAACCATATCAGTAAACGGAGGAATGCACAGTTAGCATGAACAGAAGAGTTGTTATAACAGGTGTGGGGATCTACTCAACCATTGGGAAAAATATTGAGGAGGTAAAGAACTCTTTGTACCAGGGAAAGTCGGGAATTGGGATCGATCCCCGGCGGGTCGATATCGGATTCAGGTCTACACTCACTGGAATTCTGGAGCGTCCCATGCTGAAGGGACTACTTCCCAGGCGCATGAGGGTGGGAATGGCCGAGCAGGGTGAATATGCCTACGTGGCCACCATGGAGGCGCTCGAACAGGCAAAAGTTGAGATGGATTACCTGGATGCCAATGAAGTGGGGATCCTTTACGGGAACGACAGTTCGGCGGTTCCCGTGATTGAGGCCATCGATATTGTGAGGGAGAAAAAGGATACCACCCTGATCGGCTCAGGCTCCATTTTCCAGTCCATGAACTCCACTATCACCATGAACCTGGCGGTGATCCTTAAACTGAAAGGTATCAACTTTACCCTGAGTGGTGCATGTGCCAGCTCTTCGCACGCCATTGGTATTGCGCACCTGATGATTTCACAGGGGCTGCAGGATATGATCATCTGTGGTGGCGGACAGGAAGTGAATGCCGAATCGATGGGCAGCTTTGACGGACTCAGTGCATTTTCGGTCCGAATGGACCAGCCACAGGCAGCATCCCGGCCCTTTGACAGCGACCGTGACGGCCTGGTTCCCAGCGGCGGTGCAGCCACACTGGTGGTTGAGAGCCTCGAGTCGGCCCTGGCCAGGGGTGCGGATATCCTGGGAGAGGTCAGGGGCTATGGCTTCTCCTCCAACGGAGACCATATTTCGGTGCCAAATATCGACGGCCCCACCCGTTCACTGGAGCGCTGCCTGAAGCATGCAGGGATGGCACCCTCCGAAATAGACTATGTCAATGCTCACGCCACCTCCACACCGGTGGGCGACGGTAATGAGGCTATTGCACTGACCAATGTCTTTGGAGAGAAGGGAGTACCCATCAGCTCCACAAAGTCGTTGACCGGGCACGAGATGTGGATGGGAGGAGCCAGCGAGGTGATTTACTCACTGTTGATGATGCAGAACTCCTTCATCGCACCCAATCTAAATTTCGAAAACCCCGATGAAGCATCGGCGAAATTGAACATTATTGCAGAGAAAACCGATTATAAAATAGAGACCTTTCTTTCCAACTCGTTTGGATTCGGGGGGACAAATTCATCATTAATTGTATCTGAATACAAGAAATAGTTAACTTACATCTGATATGCAAAGGGCAGAGATTATTGAAAAGGTAAATGAGTTTTTAATTGATGAGTTCGAGATCGAGGAGAGTGCCCTGGGTCTTGATGCTCACCTAATTGATGACCTGGGGATTGAGAGCCTCGATTTCGTAGATATTGTTGTTACCATAGAGAAGGAATTCGGATTTAAAGTAAAGAGGGAAGAGATTACCGATGTTCGCACCCTGAGCGACCTTTATGGATATATAGAGAAAAGGGTCTAGAGCATTCATCCAATCAAAGCCTTGTGATATGCCCGAATGGTCTGGAAAATCGAAAGGGGGGACTTTAGGGTACCGGATCTTCATCGCGCTGATCAGGCACACAAGCATCACGATTACCTATTTTTTCATCAGGATCGTAGCTGTATACTACCTGCTCTTTTCAAACAAGGGGAGCACAAGGTTCTATTTCAGGAAAATCCACAACTATGGCCGGTGTCGGTCCTTCAGGAGTATCTACCGGAACTACTGCATGCTGGGGGAGGTACTCGTGGACAAGGTGGCTATGCTATCGGGAGCAAAAACAGACTATACCTTCAGTTTCGAAGGAGAGGAGCATCTCCGAACCATGAGCGCTGACGGGAAAGGTGGGATTCTTATCGGAGCTCACATGGGGAACTGGGAGGTGGCCGGACAGTTGCTGGAACGCATCAACACGCCGGTGAATATAGTGATGCATGAGGCGGAACATGAACAGATCAAGACTATTCTTGATAAGGTGATGGTGAACAGGAACATCCGGGTGATTCCAAGGAAGGAGGACTACTCTCACCTTTTCCTCATGGAGAAGGCATTGAATAATAATGAATTTTTGGTGATACACGGAGACAGGTATACACCGGGAGCCAATACTATCGCCCTTCCCTTTTTGGGTAAAACGGCCCGCTTTCCCTCAGGACCGCTATACCTTGCCAGTAAGAAGGGGGTTCCGGTTACTTTCGTATACACACTGAAGGAGCGGAAAACCCATTACCATTTTTATGCCACTCCCGGTAAAATATTTCCATACCCTGCCCGGATCCATTCCCGGAAAGAAGAGATCCGGGTCATGGTGGAAGCCTATGTTGAGTCGCTCGAGGCCATGGTCAACTTATACCCCCTGCAGTGGTTCAACTACTACCCCTTCTGGGAGGAGGAAACGTCTTAAAATAGTAAAGGAATGAAATTGAATTACGGTTCTGATAATAAAAGTGCCCTGCAGGCTAAATTTGACGCACAGAAGATTGTCTTCGGCCCGATCATGTTCCAGGCTGCCAGGGCACTCAGGGATCTCGGCATTCTGAAACTGATCCGTTCACGCAGCAGGGAGGGGATCACCATGGAGGAGATAGCCCGGGAGCTGGATCTGAGTATATACGGAGTGAAGGTCCTCCTGGAGGCAGGCCTCAGCATGGAGCTGCTCCTGGTTGAAGAGTGGAGATTCACGCTCACAAAAACCGGCTGGCACATCCTAAGCGACGAACTTACCAGGGTTAATATGGATTTCACACACGATGTGAACTACCTGGGTATGTACAGTCTGGACGAATCGGTTAAAAGCGGGAAGCCTACCGGGTTGGAGACTTTTGGCGAATGGGATACGATATATGAGGGCCTCAGCCAGTTACCCCCACAGGTACAGAAGAGCTGGTTCGCCTTTGATCACTACTACTCCGACTACTCCTTTCCGGAGATACTTCCCCTGGTTATCACCCCCGGGGTGAATCATATACTGGATGTGGGAGGCAATACGGGAAAATTTGCCATCCATTGTGCCAGGTACAGTGAGGATGTACATATAACCATCCTTGACCTGCCGGGTCAGCTGGAAAAAGCCAGGGCCAACATTGAAAAGGAGGGATTGTCACATCGCATCACCTGTATGCCCATGAACCTGCTTGACCATTCAAAAGGTTTTCCCAAAGGGATGGATGTGATCTGGATGAGCCAGTTCCTTGACTGTTTCTCAAAGGAGGATATCAGTGAGTTGCTGCGCCGCAGCCATGAGGCCATTGAAAACAGTGCAGCACTCTTCATTATGGAGCTGCTGTGGGACAGACAGAAGTTTGAGGCCTCCACCTACAGCCTTCACGCCACCTCGCTCTATTTCACAAACATTGCCAACGGCTGCAGCCAGATGTACCATTCCGACGATTTACTGGAGCTGATCAGTGAGTCAGGCATGGTTGTTGCCGATTCATATGATGATATCGGCATAAGCCATTCTCTTCTCAAATGCATCCTGAAGTCGTGATTATAAAGAACATAACTGAATTGGATATTCTGAGCCTCATCCCCCAGCGTGAGCCAATGGTCATGGTTTCTGGAGTGGTGTCGGCCAGCGAAAATTCCTTCACCACCACCTTTCTGCCCGAAGAGGGAAATATTTTCATGAAGGATGGTTGCCTGCAGGAGAGCGGGCTTATTGAGAATATTGCTCAGAGTGCCGCTGCCATGAACGGCTATCGTGCCCTGCTTGACGGGGAGCCGGTGAAGAATGGTTATATTGGGGGTGTCAAGAACCTCGAGATCCACGAACTGCCGGGAAGCGGGGTTCGCCTGACCACCCGGGTGACCGAGACTTATAATGTAATGGATACCTCCATCATCGAGGGTGAGGTCAGAACAGGCGATCAACTGATTGCCAGGTGTGAAATGAAAGTATTTATGCAACCATAAAAATATCTATTATGAAAAAAATAGCCATATTGCTTCTGCTGGGAAGCCTCTGTTTTGCCAGCCACGCCTGGGAACCGTCATACAACTCCGATGAACTGGTCTGGTTCGGGATGGACTATACACTGGTGCAGTTTATTGGCTCCAGCGACCAGTTCAGTGATCTTTCAAAAATCAGGACCCACTACTTCCGTTCCTGGAATGAACTGATCATGAACGAAGAGAGTAAATATGATCTGAGACCCGCTTTTTCAGTGGATAAAATCTCTTATGAGATTGAGAATACCATCCTTCGGAGCGAGCAGAGAGAGATGGACGGTATTGTGCAGACCGGTTCATACTCCATCGATGAGGGGCAGGTGAAAAGCGTGGTCATGCTCAATACCAATCCTGCAGTGAATAAGGTAGGGGCCATATTTGTCATGGAAACCCTCAATAAGATGGAGGAGGAGACAACCATGTGGCTGGCTGTATTTGAAGTAGCAACTGGCACTATCCTTTACATGAAAAGGTACAGTGGTGAAGTGAGTGGTTTTGGATTCCGCAACTACTGGGCAAGGAGCTACTACAACGTAATCAGTAACCTGAGGGTGTCACCCCGAAAAGACGGATAGTGGGAGTAAACGAACTGACCGACATAACCGGGGCCACCGTGCGATTCAGCGAGGTGGATGCAATGGGTATCGTATGGCACGGCAATTTCGTGAAATACATGGAGGATGGCCGTGAATCATTCGGTCGCAGCTTTGGACTGGGCTACTATAATCTTTATGAACAGGGGCTGCTGGTACCCATTGTAAAGATGGATATTGATTATAAACTGCAGGTGAAGTACGGTGAACACATTATCATAGAGACCACCTGGGAGAACTGCGCTGCTGCCAAAATTATTTTTCGGTACAGGATTTTGAGAGAGGCTGATGAGGCACTGCTGATGACTGCCCGGACAACACAGGTATTCCTTAACAAGCAGGGGGAACTGGAACTGACCAACCCGGAGTTCTACCTGGAGTGGAAAAGGAGGAATGCAGTGGAGACCCTGTAGTATTAATGATGATTCAAACTTACCTGGAAAACAGCAATATTATCTCCCCCGCAGGATGGGACAGCGGTGAGAACCTGGAGTCGGTTCTCTCGGGAAGGAGCGGTATCGGGATCAGCAGCGACAGGGGTCTGTCGCCCGTGGACCTTCCACTTGCCCGGCTGGACTGGGACGAAGTTGAGAAACGCTTCAAATCCCTGCCGGGGACTTCTGAGGCTGTGCAGTTCACAAGATTTGAAATGCTGGGGATCCTCTCTGTCGACGATGCACTCAAAGAGTCCGCCGTGGATCCTGCCGATCCGGAAACAGCATTTATCCTTTCAACCACCAAGGGAAATGTGGAGTTGATGGAGAATCCTGGCGCATTTGAGCCGGAACGACTATTTCTATGGAAATCTGCAGAGTTGATTGCCCGCTTCTCTGGCATTAAAAGCAGGCCCCTTGTGGTCTCCAATGCTTGTATCTCGGGGGTCTCTGCCATGCTGACCGGTCGGGCACTGATTGCTTCAGGCAGGTACAAACATGCCATTGTACTTGGGGCCGACCTGCTTTCCAGGTTCATCATTTCGGGGTTCCAGTCATTCATGTCACTGAGCGATGAGCCGTGTAAACCCTTTGACAACCAGAGGAATGGGCTCACCCTGGGGGAGGCTGCCGCAACAATAATAATCTCAGCACAGCATGGCATGGTGGAGCTGGTATCAGGAACCACTAGCAATGATGCCAACCATATTTCGGGGCCGTCCCGTACCGGTGAAGGATTGCTGCTGGCCATCAGAGAGACGCTGGAAGGACATGAACCGCCAGGAGTGATTTCGGCCCATGGTACTGCCACTCCGTACAACGATGAGATGGAGTCCATTGCCATTACCCGTGCCGGACTGGGCGGGGTGGCTGTGAACAGCCTGAAGGGATACTTCGGGCACACCCTGGGTGCTGCCGGTGTTGTGGAGAGTATCATCAACATCGGGGCAATGAAGCAGGGGGTGCTGCCTGCTACCTTAGGCTTCTCCAGTCGAGGAGTTTCAGGAGAGATTAATGTTTCGGGAGAAACTGGTTTTTCGGGAGAGACTAATATTCCGGGCCGTGGTCTTCAGGGTGAGGTTGGTACCATGCTGAAGATCGCTTCCGGATTCGGAGGCTGCAACGCTGCTGCCCTCTTCAAAATTAGATCATGGAAGTAGCAAGGCATATCAGGATAAAGGATGGTGTGGTGCATGTGGACGGCACACCTGTTGTCAGTCATAATGAGAAGGAGTTCCTTTCCTTTAGCAAAAGTCTCTACAAGCACATTGGGATTTCCTATTCCAAATTCTATAAGATGTCGCCCCTGAGCAAACTGGGCTTCCTGGCTTCGGAGCTCCTGCTAAGCGAGAGGGATCTCTCTGGTGTGGATCCGGGCAGTATTTCCATTGTACTGGCCAATTCTTCATCCTCCTTGCACACCGACCGGATCTACCAGGATACACTGGAAACCACACCGAGTCCTGCCGTTTTTGTATATACCCTGCCCAATATTGTGATCGGGGAGATCTGCATCCGGAATGGCTTCAGGGGAGAAGGAATCTTTTTTATACAGGAAAGTTTTGATAAAGAGTTTATATTTGATTATGCTGAAGAGCTGATCGGTTCAGGGCGTGCAGTCCTGTGCCTGGCTGGCTGGATCGAAGTGGATATGGAGGGGGATTACCTTGCCGACCTCTCTCTCTTAAGTGAGAATGGCAAATAAATGGTTGAAATGTCCATGACAATAATTGCATTATTATAGCAAAAGGGAATGTAATTATTGTTATAGTAAGTTACATAAGACCAATAGAATAGAAATAATATTTACCTATGAATTATGGATGGACTGATTTACAAATTGAAAACTGAACTGATTGAACAGTTGAACCTTGAAGATATGGAGCCCGGTGAAATTGATGCTGATGCTCCCCTGTTTGGTGACGGCATGGGTCTCGACTCCATAGATGCCCTGGAGATTATCGTTCTTCTGGAGAAGGAGTATGATATAAAGCTCAGCGATCCGCGTGAAGGCAAGGATATCATGCACTCGGTGAGCAGCCTGGCTTCTTTTATTGAGAATAACCGAAAATAGATTTCGATACAGGCCATGGACAGGCAAATATGGATAACGGGTATGGGTATCGCCTCTTCCATCGGGATGAATGTGGAGGAGAGTCTCGGTGCATTGGTTGCCGGCAGGCGTGGCATCGGCCCTATCAGGATACTGGATACCATTCATAAAGATGATTTCAGGGTGGGGGAGATCCCTTTCACCGATCAGCAGATCATGGAGATGCTGGAGATCCCAGCCGCCCGCTACAGATATTACACCCGGACCTCCATGATAGGCATGATAGCCGCCAGGGAAGCCCTGGAGCATTCGGGTATCGATTTGGCCGACGGGGTCGCCACGGCACTTGTATCAGCAACCACTGTTGGAGGAATGGATAAAACTGAACGGGAGTTCGCGGGGGGTAGGATAACCACGGGATTTGTGGCCACACATCCCTGTGGCGATTCCACTGATAAGATTGCAGAATTCCTGGGGATAGAGGGCTACCGTACCACCCTTAGTACAGCCTGTTCATCAGGTGCCAATGCCATCCTACATGCTGCCCGCCTGATCAAGCACGGTTTTGTGGAGCGGGCCCTTGTGGGCGGGGTGGATGCACTCTCCAAATTCACACTCAACGGTTTCAACTCATTGATGATACTGGACAGGGAGGATTGCAGACCCTTCGACCACAGCCGTAAGGGTCTGAACCTTGGAGAGGGTGCCGGGTTTCTTGTACTGGAGTCGGATCGCGTTGCAGAAGACCACAGGAAAATCTGCAGGCTGTCGGGATATGCCAATGCCAATGATGCTCATCACCAGACCGCCTCTTCCCCCGATGGCCAGGGTGCATATGATGCAATGAACGCAGCCCTGTCCATGAGCAGGCTCCCCCCGGGCGGGATTTCCACAGAGAGGATAGACTACATCAATGCCCACGGAACAGGTACAGAGAACAACGATGCATCGGAGGGAGCCGCGCTGGTGAGGATATTCGGTGACCAGCTGCCCCCTTTCAGCTCCACCAAGGCATTTACCGGTCATACACTGGGTGCCGCAGCCGGCATAGAGGCTGTCTTCTCGGTTCTGGCCATCAGGGAGGGCATTATCTTTCCATCACTGGGCTTTAGTGAACCCATGGAAACACCTGCAATATCGCCGGTAAGCAGGGTGCAAAAGGAAGTTGCGCTCAGGCATGTACTCTCCAACTCCTTTGGCTTCGGGGGCAACAATTCAACACTGATCTTCTCAAAATCTTAGATAATGCCGGTATATATCCAGTCAGCCAAAGCCATCTCACCCCAGGATACATTCCGGGTGGATTCGCTGCACGCCGGTTCCTTCCATCCGGGAGAGCAGCCTTCTGAAAAGGGCTACTTCACAGCGCTTCATCCCGATTATAAGGAGTTTATCAACCCGACGGCCCTCAGGCGCATGTCCCCGGTGATCAGGATGGGGCTTGCAGCTTCAAAGGTGTGCATGGAGCAGGCAGGGATTGAAAAACCCGACGCCATCCTGGTGGGTACAGGGTTAGGGTGTGTCCGAGACACGGCCAAATTCCTGAACCAGGTAATCGACAACAGGGAACAGTTGCTTAACCCCACGGCATTTATTCAATCCACCCACAACACTGTATCAGGACAGATTGCCCTGATGCATGGCTGCAGGGAGCACAACCTCACCTTTTCTCACAATAGCATCTCCTTCGAAGCAGCTTTGCTGGAGGGGATTATGATGCTCGACGGGGGAGAGGCGGAAAATATTCTACTGGGAGGCATCGATGAGGTGGTGGATGAGAGCTGGCAACTGATGCAGAAGAGCGGCTGCCTGACCGGGCCGGCAGGAGAGGGCAGTAACTTTTTTGTGATCTCATCCGGCAGGTCAGCAGGGAGCATGGCCCGGGTGGATGGAATGGAGATTCTCAACCGTTGCGAAGAGACAGGGGAACTCACAGGGCGAATTCAATCATTTTTGGCGTCCAGGGGACTATCTGTGGATGATATTGATCTCCTTGTTTCGGGCCGGTATGGGAATGACAGTGATCGCGCTTATTACGGTGAGGTGGAGAGGCTTTTTGATCCTGGAGTGGTGGTAGGATACAAGCACCTGGTGGGGGAATATGATACTGCGCCGGCATTTGCCACCTGGCTCGCTGCCCGGATCATCCGTGACCATGTGACACCCTCTGCGGTTCAGATTAGCCGGGAAGATCCCGGCTCCGAAGCCAGAGTAGTGAGCAGGCCTGAGGGAGACCCCGTTCGGCGGGCGCTGCTATTTAACCAGAATAAAGGGCGGGACTTCTCATGGATCCTGCTTTCCCACCCGGACAACTGACCGAACTGCTACCATGAGACCTTTCCACATCATCACAACGGTTTTTACAGCAGGGGTAATCCTGTTATTATCAGTTCCCTTTTTTGAACCATCTCGTTTTTCTTTGCTTCTTCTTTTGTTGGCTCTCTACCTGCTCATTCTGGTTTACGGGGTATCTCAGATCGGTTCACAGTTCTTCCTGCGCGCCTTCTGCCGGGGTAGTTCCGGGAGCGGAAAGGTGGCCATCAGCTTTGATGATGGTCCCCACGGAGAACGTTCCGAAGCGATTCTTGAAATCCTGGAGAAGCATGGCTGCCGTGCCTCCTTTTTTCTCATTGGGAGCAGGGCAGAAGCACTCCCTGAAATTGTGGAAAAAATGGTGAAAAAGGGACATCTCATCGGGAATCACTCCTACAGTCACTCAATTTTTTTCCCCTTTTTCCGGAGGTCCAGGATCAGGAGGGAGGTAGAGGATACCAACCGCATTCTGAAGGAGGCCGGCACAGGAGCAATTCGGTTCTTCCGTCCGCCTTTCGGCGTAAGTAATCCAAATGTTGCGGGGGGGGTGAAAGCTTCCGGCATGGAGGTGGCCGGCTGGAGCATTCGTTCTTTCGACACACGAAACGAACCAGCCACAAAGGTAGTACGAAGGATCATGAAGAGGGTCAACGGAGGTGATGTAATTCTTTTACACGAGACTTCGGCCCACATTCCTGAGATCCTGGGGCAGTTGCTGCCTGCAATCGAAGAGGCGGGGCTCATCTGTGTTACTTTGGATCAACTTATTGATGAAGCTCAATCGTTGAAGGAGACTTCGAGGTACTGAACCATCTGTTTTTAGTGATTTACAAACCCTTCTGCCTTTTTAGGTCAGCTCTTCATCGGGAAGAAGAAATGCACCAAGCATAAACAGAATGGCAATTGGTCCTGCAACAAGCAGAGCTGGCAGCCTACCGGCTATGGATCCGTATTTCTCAGGGTTTGTCTCAGCAAGACTCACTGCTCCGCCTGCAATGCTGTTGAAGATGGCCGAATCATTGAGAATACCAAATATCAGCATATAGGCAAAGGATCCAATGAGTCCGCCCAGAATAAAAAGTAGCGCATCTTTTCGCCCTCTCCCCGCGGCCACGACACAGGTACCCGGACAATAACCTCCAATGGCAAATCCAATTCCTAAAACAGCTCCGCCGATAATCACACCTGCATAAGAAGTCTTTACACTCAAATGCCCTGCATTAAATAAATTCATTGATAGCAGGATAAAAAGAATGAGGCTGCTGAAACCAATGGCAAACAGAATGACTTTCATCAAATGAAAATCCTTCAATCGCAGCATTCCAATAATCTTCTGAGGATCAGAAGCTCCTGCCTGATCCAGTGCAATCCCAAAGGATAATCCGAGGATGATAGCCAGAATAATTTCCATAACTACTGCTTCTTTGAATTAAAAACCAGAACAGCAAGCGGAATTGCTGTTCCAAAAGCCCCGGCTGCAAACAGGTATCCACTCAGGGAGGTCTGCATCATGCCGCTCATCATGTGTCCGCTGGTACACCCTCCCGCCAGGCGCGCTCCAAAAAGCACAACAAAACCCGCCATGAAGGCAAAGAAATAGCGCTTTTTCGGAGACGAACCAAACCTGTTGCTCCAGACTTCGGGATAAATTCTCTCTTCACCCCTAACTCTCTTTCCCGATATTTTTCCGGAAATAAAGCCACCCAGTAGCATACTGACAACGAAGATCAATCCGTAATTGACCGGGTTAGCCACAAGCGATGCATATTTGCCCCCACTCTTGTTCAGGTAGGCATTGGAACTGGAGTAGTTGCGGGCAGTATCGTTTTGCGTGATTAAGTCAGGGGAGAGGAGGTTCCACACAATGCCGTCCACGATCACAAACTGTGTTGACACCCCAATGGGCTTAATCAACCATACAGCAGCAAGGAAAACAATTCCTAATAATAGCCCACCCGTAAGCCATCTGTTTCTCTTTTTCATTTAGTATTTGTTTTACTATTGCATTTGTTTCTTCCTGAGCCCAAATTCCGCGCTGCCCTCCGCATCATTCCTATTAAGAATAACTGGGTTTTCGAATGCACTTCCGACAATAGTTAGTCCAGTATGTCATCGATTCTGTTGAGTCCATACACAGGAGGAATACCGGACATGAATTCCGTAGTCAGGCTTTCGCTGTCCAATAACAATTTATCTCCCTCGATGATTTTCTCATTGCGCAATTGCTGGGCCCAGTCGATGATACTGTCAATGGTGGGCACGTCCAGATTTAGTTGGTCAGCAATCCACTTTGCAATGCACAGGCCATAATGAATGTCGTCTGTGAAGAAACGATGATCCTTGTCTATAATCCATTCGCCACTTTCCAATTGAACGGTAGGCGGTTTAATAGCTCCCAAGGTGTGTGATGTCGTAAATGATTCGCGAATGTCGGTATTCTCCGATTG
>JAAEOI010000190.1 GCA_024244665.1 Bacteroidota bacterium
AAATTGCCTGTTGAGGAAGTAAAGGATGCAAAAGCAATCTACCATAATCAATAAGCTGAAGGAGCTGAAGGAGGCCGCCTGGAGTGTTCCTCTGCAGGACTCCAAAAGCTACCTTTTTGCCAGGCGGTATGCATCGAAAACCAAAGATTTGCTTAACGAGGGTATCCGATTGGTGGGCGAGGAGGCCGAAGAGACCGAGCAGATGGCCAAATCCTTCTTTCGGATGCTGGACGCAAAGCTGGACCTGAGCGGTCGGACAGAACCTCCCACAGAAGAGGAGGTAAAGGCAGCCATTGAACAGCTGAAAGATGTGGGCCGGTTCTCTATATTTGCCACCCTGGTCATACTTCCCGGAGGTATTGTCTCCATGGTAGGGCTGGAGCTTCTCGCCAGAAAATTCGGAATCAAAGGATTCAACCTGGTTCCATCCTCTTTCCGAAAAAGGAGAAAGTCCAATCTTCCTGCAAAACCAGGATCATAAACTTGGTTTGATTTTTGATCTGTATCGGATACAACAACAGCTTAGAAAGATGAAATATCTAATAGCTATTCCTGTTCTACTCGTCTCCCTTACATTGACAGGACAGAAGGTCCACAGGGTAAAGTATGAGTCGCAGGCCGATCTGAAAGTCTTTATCGTGGAGTATGAATCGCAATGTGATCTGAAAGTCTTCTTCGTGAATTACGAGTCGCAGGCCAAAGAGGACGGACTCTGGTATTTTGTGGAATATGAATCCCAGGCCGATAAAAATGTCTATTTTGTGGAGTATGAATCCCAGGCCGATCTGAAAATCTTTGTGGCTAAATATGAATCCCAGGCAGGCTGGAACAAATCAGAAAAACAGCACCTTCTTCTATAGATCAGATATGAACTTATCCACCCTGTACACAATTGCCTTCCTGCTTTTAGCGGGCCTTTCAACTTTCAAAGTGATGGGGCAAAATGACCTCTCCATGACCGATTGGCCCCAGTGGAGGGGTCCCGACCGTTCCGGTACCTGGCACAATGGCCCAAGGATTGATTCACTCACCGGGAAAAATGTATCCAGGTTATGGGAGGCCCCCGTCGGGAGCGGCTATTGTGGTCCGACCGTGGCCAATGGATTGGTTTATGTTATGGATCTGGTAGAAGGCTCCGAAAGGGTGGTGTGCATTGATTCCCAAAACGGAAAAACTGAATGGGTATATAGCTACCCGGCAGACTACAGTGTTGGGTACCCCACAGGTCCCAGGGCCTCTGTAACAATCAGTTCGGACAAAGCCTATGCGTGGGGCACCATGGGTCACCTTCACTGCCTGGATGCAAAAACCGGTAAACTGCTTTGGAAAATCAATACCACCGAAAAATACCAGTGCCGAATTCCTATCTGGGGAATGGCATCCAATCCCATCGTTTACGATAATCTCCTTATTGTCCAGGTGGGAGGAGTGGATGGTGCCTGCATGGTAGGTTTTAATAAAGATACCGGTGAGGAGGTCTGGCGGGCCCTGGATGATGAAGCCTCCTACTCCTCACCCATACTCATTTCACAGGCAGGAGAGCAGGTGCTGGCTTGCTGGACAGGGGGCAGCATCACCGGCCTGGATCCGAAAAACGGTTCTGTTCACTGGTCCATTCCATTCAAACCATTGAAAACGATCATCAATATTCCTGATCCGGTCTATGACCCACCCTATCTTTTTCTCAGCGGCTTCTATGATGGCTCATTCCTGCTTGAACTGGATCAGCAATCCACCTCCGCCAAACAACTTTATCACCGCCGGGGGGCCAGTGAACGAGACACCGATGCGCTTCACTGCTGTATCTCCACTCCAACAATCGGTGGGGACTTTATATACGGTATCGACTCCTATGGGGAGGCCCGCTGCCTGGACCTGGAGACTGGCGATCGCATATGGGAGGATCTGACCCTTGTCCCCTCCGAAAGATGGGGTAATGTCCATATGGTAAAGCAGGGCGAACTGGTGTGGGGATTTAATGAAAGCGGGGAACTCCTGCTGGGCAAATTTACCCCGGAAGGTTATCGCGATCTGGGCAGGGTCCTGGTAATTGACCCGGTTAAAATCTCACCCAATCCAAGGAATGGTGTCAACTGGGCCCACCCTGCTTTTTCCGGGAACCGGGTTTTTGTCAGGAGCGATTCCATGCTGGTGTGCCTCCAAATAAAAGAGAGGTAATATTTGCCCCTATTCGCATTCATTCCAAACACAGAATTTCATAGTTTTAGCGCATAACTTTTAACCTAAAACTATATGAGCGGCTTTTTCGGAGCAATCTCAAAACAGGATTGTGTTTACGATGTATTCTACGGCACCGACTACCATTCACACCTGGGAACCAAAAGGGCAGGGATGGTTTTTTTCAATCAGAATGATGGGTTTCGCAGGGCGATCCACAGCCTGGAAAACGGTTATTTCAGAAGCAAATTTGAGCCGGACCTGGAGCATTTCAATGGGAATAGCGGGATAGGAATCATCAGCGATACGGATCCCCAACCAATTCTCTTTAACTCCCACATGGGGAGATTCGCCATTACCACCGTCAGCCGCATGGTGAATATCGAAGAACTTGAAAAATACTTTCTGGGAAAGAAGAGACACTTCACTGAGAATTTCCAGGGGAATGTAAACCCCACTGAGGTGGTGGCCAACCTGGTCTGCGAAGAGGACGATTTCGTAGCCGGAATTGAACGGGTATTTGAGCAGGTGAAAGGATCGTGTACAATGTTGATCCTGACTTCCGACCGTATCATTGCTGCCAGGGACAAGCTTGGAAGAACCCCGGCAATTATTGGCAAAAAGGATGGGGCCTATGCTGTTGCTTCGGAGAGCTGTGCCTTCCCCAATACGGGCTACGATATAGAGTACTACCTGGGGCCCGGCGAAATCGTTGAGATTACTGCCGATGGATACAATGTACTAAAGCCAGCCAGGGAAAAGATGCAGGTTTGCTCGTTCCTGTGGGTTTATTACGGATACCCTCCCTCCTATTACGAGGGGATCAATGTGGAAGACGTACGTTATCGTTGTGGTGCATGCCTGGCAAAAAGGGATACTGTTGAATCGGACTTTGTATGCGGGGTTCCCGATTCCGGAGTGGGGCACGCCATTGGTTATGGAAATGAAAAGGGACTGCCCTACAAAAGAGCCTACTCAAAATATACACCCACCTGGCCAAGGAGCTTCATGCCTCAGAACCAGGATATGCGCGACCTGGTGGCCCGGATGAAACTGATCCCCAACAAGGCGATGATCGAAGGTAAAAAGATGGTATTTCTCGATGACTCAATCGTACGGGGAACCCAGCTGAAGGACAACACAGCCGACCTGAGGAAGGCGGGGGCCGCGGAGGTTCATATGCGCATTGCATGTCCACCCCTTACCTTTCCCTGTAACTTCCTCAATTTCTCCCAGTCCCGTTCAACCATGGAGCTTGCCACCCGAAAGGCTATCAAACAGCTTGAGGGTAAAGAGAGGGACCTTGAGACCTATGCCGATCCCTCATCAGATAAGTATCAGGCCATGGTGGATCAGATTGCAAAGAACCTGGGAATTGATTCCCTTATATACCAGGACCTGGGAGATCTTGTGAAGGCCATCGGGCTGCCCAGGGAGAAACTCTGCACACATTGCTGGGACGGTTCCAGCTACTTCTGACCGCTAGTGCGATTGAATTAGATTCCTTATCTTGCAGAAACATAATATTCTAAACCAGGACCCTATGAAGCCAACGCGCAACTTCGACCTGCTGGAGCGATATATTTCTGATTTCCCCGGGCATAATGCCCTTTCCGAAAAGATCAACGGAAAATGGGAGTTTTACACTGCCGAACAGTATAACGAGATCTCACACCATTTTGCCCTGGGACTACTTGAAATGGGGTTCCAAAAGGGAGATAAGATCGTTACTGTAACCAACAACCGGCCACAATGGAACTTCGCGGATATGGGGATGGCCATGGCCGGGGTAGTGCATGTGCCTCTCTACACCTCCCTGAACGCAGAGGAGTATGCTTATATAGTGGAACACTCGGATGCCAAAATGGTCATTGTTTCGGACACAAAACTCCATAAACTGATCGCCCCGGAAACGAAAAAGATTAAAGCGGTAAAACATCTCTTCACCTTTGATGAAATTGAAGGAGCCGGTCACTGGACAGAGCTTACTGATCTCGGGAAAAAGACCAACTCAGATACAAGAGACAGACTGGAAAGCATTAAACAGGAGATTTCCCCCAACGACCTGGTGTCAATCATATACACCTCCGGAACCACCGGGCGCTCCAAAGGGGTGATGCTCTCCCATGATAACCTGGTACAAAATTTTCTGCAGGCCTCGGGCGTATTCAATCTAAATGAAGAAGACCGCTTCCTGTCGATCCTCCCGGTCAGTCATGTGGGGGGCCGGCTGGGCAACTACCAGACACAGTATTCGGGAACCTGTCTCTACTACGCGGAGAATATGGGAACCATTGCCGCAAACCTTCGGGAGATCAAAGCCACAGGCTTCGATGCGGTTCCCAGGATCCTGGAGAAGATCTTCGATAATGTATTGGCCAAAGGTCGCACTCTTACCGGAGTGAAGAAGAAACTCTTTTTCTGGGCTGTTGACCTGGGGTTAAAATACAACCCCCACGGGGAGAACGGCTGGTTATATGAAAAGAAGCATAAGATCGCCGACAAACTGATCTTCAGCAAGTGGAGGGTAGCCCTGGGTGGCTGCGCCAAACTGGTGGGATGCGGTGGAGCTGCCCTGCAGCCGAGACTGGAGAGGGTTTTCTGGGCCAGCGGACTGAAGATCATAAATATGTATGGTCTCACTGAAACTTCCCCCATCATTACCATCAACCGGACTGAAAAAGGAAATTGCAAACTGGGTACAGTGGGAACCTTGATCGACGGTGTAGAGCTGAAGATAGCAGACGATGGGGAGGTACTCTGCAAGGGACATTGCGTAATGCTGGGCTATTACAAGGATGAGGCCCTGACCAAATCGGTCTTTGACCAGGAGGGATGGTTCCACACCGGGGATGTGGGCCATCTTGAGGATGGAAAATTCCTGATGATCACCGACAGGAAAAAGGAGATCTTCAAACTCTCCAGTGGTAAATTTGTGGCACCACAGCTTATAGAAAACCGGCTGAAGGAGTCGGCATTCATCGACCAGGTGATGGTGGTGGGTGAACATCAAAAATTTGCCAGCGCCCTCCTTGTACCCGATTTCAAATATGTAAAAGAGTGGCGGGCCAACCAGAAACTGCCCAACGGTAAGAGCAATGAGGAGTTGATTGCACAACCGGAAGTGGCTGCTGTGATCAATAACGAGATAATGCAAATCAATAAGAGCTTACAGGAGTGGGAGCGGATCAACCGTTCAAGGCTCGTATCTGATGAATGGTCCACGGCAACCGGAGAATTGTCTGCCAGCCTGAAGCTGAAAAGAAAGGTGGTGGCTTCCAGGTATTCCGAACTACTGGACTCTATCTATCAAAAACAAATCTGACGATACAACCGGCATGAAGGTAATTAAGGTAACTGACAAAGCGTCGAGACACGCCTTTCTGCGTGTTCCCAAATTGCTTTACCGGGATGAAGGCACCTGGGTTTGTCCGCTGGACAAGGAGATCGAATCTATATTCGATCCGAAGAAGAACGTATACTTCAGTCACGGTGAGGCCTCCAGGTGGATCCTGGAAGATGAGCAGGGAAACCTGGCAGGAAGGATTGCGGCCTTTATTGACCAGAATACTGCCCAAAAACAGGATCAGCCCACCGGTGGCATAGGCTTTTTCGAATGCATCAAAAACCAGGAAGCTGCCAACCAGCTATTTGATACAGCCAGGGAGTGGCTGAAGGAGCGGGGGATGGAGGCTATGGACGGACCGGTAAATTTCGGGGAGACTGATAAATACTGGGGATTGCTGGTGGATGGGTTCACCCATCCCTCCTACGAGATTGCATACAACTTCCCCTACTACCAGGAGTTGTTTGAAACATACGGATTTCAAACCTACTTCAAACAGGAGGGCTTTCACCTTGATATCACCGAACCCCTGCCGCCAAGATTCCAGAAGATTGCCGAGTGGATCTCCCGCAAACCCGATTATGAATTCAAACATTTCAGTTGGAAGGATTCCGATAAGTTTGTGAAAGATTTTGTAACGGTATTCAATGAGGCATGGGCCTCCTTCAAGGAGAACTTTGAACCTCTCGAGGTCTCCTATATCAAGAAGACCATGGAGAAGGCCAGAGCGATCATCGATGAGGAGTTTGTCTGGATCGCTTACAACAAGGGGAAACCCATCGCTATCTACATGATGTATCCCGATGTGAACCAAATCCTTAAGCACCTCGACGGCCGTATGAACCTTCCTTCCATGCTGAAGTTTCTCTACCTGAAAAAACGAAAGACCATGACCCGGACCCGGGGTGTATTGATGGGCGTTATACCAGCATTCCAGGGGATGGGTGTGGAAGCTGCCATCATCCTGCAGCTGGTGAAGGTGTTTGAGCGGAAATCACACTACACCGAAATTGAGTTCTCATGGGTAGGTGATTTCAATCCCAGGATGCGAAAAATATTCATTGGTGTGGGATGCAAATCGGTCAAACACTACATCACCTACCGGTACCTGTTCGACCGGGAAAAACCCTTCAAACGTTACCCGATCCCGGTGGAAAAAGAGGAGAAATCCTCCAAAAAAGTCTAAGCTGACAAACACATGACATACGATTATATTATCATCGGCGGGGGACTGGGAGGTCTTACCGCGGGTGCCAAACTGGCCAAAGAGGGAAAAAAAGTGCTGTTGCTTGAACAGCACGACAGACCGGGCGGATGTGCAACCACCTTTAAAAGAAAAGAGTATACCATGGAGGTGGGACTCCATGAAATGGAGGGGCTCTATCCCAGGGACACCAAGATCAAAATGTTCCAGGATCTGGGAATCACCGATCGGGTCAATTTCCTGGCTCTGCCCGAATTCTACCGGTTCATCAACGACCGTGTAGACATTGTCATTCCCCACCAGGTGGAGGAGGCAAAGGTGGTTTTGAAAAAAGCATTCCCCGGTGAAGAGGAGGGGATCGATGCCTATTTCTGGCACCTTGCCAATGCAAAGAGGGTCATGGTGCTGAACCGTAAGCAACCCGAAAAAAACATTGGTCAGTTCCTGGATGAGATCATCACCAGTGAGGATCTGAAGCTGGTCCTGCTGGGTAATCTTGGATACTATCACGACGATCCCTATACCCTTTCCTGGTACTACTACCTTTCGGCCCAAAACAGCAACTACGGCGGCCGGGCCAATTACATCCAGGGTGGATCACAAAAGCTCTCCGATGCACTCATGGACATCATCACTGAAAATGGTGGAGAAGTGAAACTGAAACACCTGGCTACTAAAATTGACTACGATGGGAAAAAAGCGGTGGGGGTCACCTACACCGATGCCCGAGGAAAAGAGAGGGGCATCTATTCAGACACCGCAGCGGATATTATTGTTAATGCTGCGATCCCCAATTTAGCCGATGACCTCCTTTCCGCTTCAGATGGAAAAATACTGGCCAGTCACCTGCGGGAACAGAAGATCGGCGCATCACTTCTGACAGTCTACTACGGATTTAAAAAATCCCTAAAAGAGCTGGGCAACTGTCATTATGCCACCTTTGTCTTTGACTCCTCCGTAAAAACACAGGCCGATATTCTGTCCAACAATCAGAGCGACTTCAGCACCCGTAGTTTTACCTTCGTGGACTACAGCCAGGTAGACTCACAGCTGGCCCCCGAAGGAAAAAGTGTAGGAGCCGTTTGTGCAATAGACTACCCCTCCGATTGGGAAAACCTATCAAGGGAGGAGTACAACCGTATGAAAGCCGATGTGGCCGACACCATCACCGAAAGGTGTGAACAGTTCATCCCGGGATTCAGGGATGCAGTTGAATACGTGGAGGTGGCCACCTCGCTGAGCGTAAAACGCTTCACCCTCAACCCGGGCGGGGCAGTATACGGCTTTACTCAGACTCCGGGCAGACCGGTGGGATACCTTTCAGCACTGCCCGAAAACATCCATATTGCCTCGGCATGGGGAAAGCTGGGGGGTGGCTTCTCAGGGGCCTTTCTCAACGGCTATAACACGGCCATGGAGCTGCTGCGTGATGCATGATACACAAAAAATAGTCGGAGCTGTTTAAGCATAGTGCTATAAGCTGACCGCGATCAGTATATGCTGCGAATGATAGAGCCCGTCCCCGGGGATGAAGTGCAGGTTCCATCCGATCTTCGATGAGATTCGTGGATTCTTAAAGGGATCCACGAAGAAGTCAAACCTTCCATAGTTACCTGACCTGTACAGTGGATCGCCGTAGGCCAGGGGCGGTGCATCACCGAAATAATAGGTCCCTTTTAATCCAAAAATTCCGTATCTGGCATCCAGTTGTGAAAGCCAGCCCCTGGTCCAGACATTGTCTGCCGGCCGTGCCCGGAGGTAGGTGGACACCCAACCCGTTGAGATATCAAATTCATCAAGTATCAGCTGGTCGGAAAGGTCTGCCCCTACCATTCCGGCAAGGGATCCGTCATCCCTGAGATAATTGGCATCGGCCGGATCGGTTGTTTTTGCCAGGTGATATCTGGTGGCCATGGTGGTCAGGTAGAAAATCCCGGCCCTGAAGCTGGCATCAAAACCTCCCAGTATCGCCTCCCGGGTATCAGTCGTTTCACGGCCCATCCAGTCAACCCAGCCGTGCACACTGCCCCAGGCCCAGCCGTAATATACGGAGGCTCCCTCCATGTTTGGCCGGTAATAATTCAGGGTATCGGTGAGGAGGAGCAACGGGTAGTCCATCACATCCCTTCTGGGGAAGGATCCCAATCGAAGCTGCAGCTGATCGGTCTGGTAACTGTAATAGAGATCGATCTGTGGCTTCACCTCCAGAAATTCGCCCCCGAACTCGTACATGTAGTTGATCCCCACGTTGACCGAATGCAGGGAATCAAATCCAAAGGAGACTCCGGGATTGATCCTGGCTCCGAAAATTGTCAGATGTGTTCCGTAAGGAGTGAAATACTCCCGGTTATCAAATATCTCGTCAAAACCCAGGTAGAATTTTGGTGCCTGTGCCATTCCGAATACGGAAAACAAAAACAAAAGGGCGATATGGGCAAGGGTCCTTTTCAATACTGCAGGGGTCAGGCGATCTCTTCCTTAAACTTCCCATTGCCGACCACCTTCATTCCGATGATCCGTGCGTGCAGCACATCCTCCCAGGGATCGGCTGGGGCTGCTTTCATGGCATTCAGTGAATGTACAGAAACCCCGTGGGTGCTATAAGTATCAGCGCAGTCAAACATCATGTGTGCAGATCCCAGTGCAAGTGCACCCAGAAACTGTCTGCGATTCCTATCAAACTCTCCCATGATCATTCGATTTTCTGCAAAGTACTGCAAAATAACAAATCCTTGAAACAAATGTAAATTAAAACAACGGATCAATCTTTGTCTATTTAGAACAATTCTTCGTAAATTTACTTCAATAACCAGATCCCAGAACGATATGGATGAACTCAAATCAAGTAATCCGAGCAGGAAAGAGCTGCTGAAACACATGATCCTTCAGTTGCATGAGGGGATAGCTCCGGACGAAGTCAGGGGACGACTGGTCTCCTTGCTTAAAAGCATACCCTACAACGAAGTAGTACAGGTTGAACAGGAGTTGATTAATGAGGGACTGCCCGAAGAAGAGGTGTTGAAATTCTGTGATATCCATACTCAGGTGCTGGACGGAACCATTGACCAGGCAGGGGCCCGGGAAATTCCGGAAGGACATCCTGTGGAGACTTTCAAAAAGGAGAATGGAGAGCTTTCAAAGCTCATTAAGACGGTGAACAAGTTTTATGAAAAGGTTCTCAATACGGAAGATCTTGACGTGGCAACTTTTATCCTCCAGATGAAAGCCTTCTTCAACAACCTGATGGATGTGGAGAAGCACTACCTGCGTAAAGAGAACCTGCTTTTTCCCTATCTTGAAAAATACAACATTACGGGTCCGCCCAAGGTGATGTGGGGGAAGCATGATGAGACCCGTGAATTATTGAAGGTAGCCAGAGAAGCACTGGACACCAAAGGAACAATCGAAACAGAGGAGTTGGGGACGATGGTTGAGCTTCTTCTGAAACCCGCCTCCGAAGCTGTTTTCGGCATGATTATGAAAGAGGAGGAAATCCTTCTCCCAATGGCCATGGATAAGCTCACTGATGAAGAATGGTACCATATCTCACAGGAGAGTCCGGAAATTGGATTTTGCCTCTACGATCCGGAAATTGAGTGGAAGCCGGAGGGAATTGACCCCTCTCCGGTGGCACGGACCGTAGAGGGCAAGGTGCAATTACCTACCGGAAGACTCTCAGTCCCTGAACTAATCGGGATCTTTGGTACCATGCCAGTAGAACTGACATTCGTGGACAGCCAGGATAAGGTCAAGTTCTTTTCCCATGGAAAGAAACCGATCTTTAAGCGCAACAGGGCGGTCATCGGCAGGGATGTCAGGCTATGTCATCCGCCAAAAAGTGTTCACATTGTAGAGCAGGTTCTGAGTGATTTTAAATCGGGCAAAGAGGAGCGTGCAGTCTTCTGGATGGAGATGATGGGAATGTTTGTGCATATAGAGTATTACGCCCTCAGGGATGAATTTAATAAATACCTGGGAACCCTTGAAGTTGTCCAGGATATCACCGATCTGAGGAAGATCGAAGGCGAACAGCGACTGTTAAGTTATACTGGAAAATAGTGTCTGAAAAAAAACATATCAATATCACGCCAAAGACCCGGGTGGGAGAGCTCCTTGAGCACTATCCTGAACTTGAGACTGTGTTGTTTGAACTCTCTCCGGCCTTTAAAAAACTGAAGAACCCTGTACTGAGGAAGACCGTTGCAAAAGTTGCCACCCTTCAGCAGGCAGCCTCCATCGGGAATCTAACCGTTACAGAAATCGTTAATACCCTTCGCAGTGCGGCGGGGCAACAACTTTACGATGATGAGACCTCCGGGGATGAAGTCAATTTTACAGAACCCGCCTGGTTTGATCCGGGCAAGGTCTCTGTCTCATTTGATGCTGCTCCCGTCATCGATAGTGGTCAGAATCCCATGCAGGAGGTTTTCAATCACCTGGAAAAATTGGAGCATGGAAAGCTATTTATGCTCTCAACACCCTTTGTTCCTGCTCCGATTATCGAACTGATCAGCAAGAAGGGGTATGCCCATTATTGCCTGAAATCCGAACAGGGTGAGTGTCGAACCTATTTTACTTCAACGAAGAAGAATGGCTAAGGTCCGGGAGCGCGACCCGGGATTTGGAATACATAGTCATCGCCATATGTGCGGCACCTATGGCTGTTGTGATCTGGGGGATATCGGGTACAATAACATCCCTCATAAACTCATCTTCCAGCGCCTCGACCAATCCGCTGTTGGAGGCAGTCCCCCCATCAAAAAAAAGGTCATCCTGGACGGTGGTTCTTCCGGCCAAACGGGCTATTCGCTTTGCGATGGAGAGATGTATCCCGTAAACAATTTCCTCCTTTTGATGCCCTTCCGATAGCAGTGAGATAATCTCAGACTCGGCAAATACAGCACAGGTACTGTTCACCGTAAGACTTCGCTCCTTAGAAAGCAGGTGCAGTTCACCCATCTGGTCAATATCAATCTCCAGGTTCCTTGAGGCCATTTCGAGAAAACGGCCCGTGCCTGCGGCACATTTATCGTTCATGATAAAGTTCTGAACCAAACCCTGCGGATTGACCTGGATAATTTTCGAGTCCTGACCTCCGATATTGATGATGGTCCTTATGGAGTGCCCGAAGCCGACAGCAGCCGCTCCCACAGCATTTGCCGTGATTTCGCTGACCGTCTCATGGGCAGATTTGTAGAGCCTTCTTCCATATCCGGTCGATACAACATACATAATCCTGGAGGGATCGATCCCTGCCTCCCCGATCAGTGCATCAAAAGCTTCAACCGCATTCTGGTTAAATCTGCTTCCGGTAGGGACCACCTTGTGGGCAATCAGCTCCCTCTCTCCGCTGATGACAGCTATCTTGATGGCTGTGGAACCGATATCGATGCCTGTAAAATATTGCATGTGATAAATTTATGAGTATAGTTGTTTTGCTTTCAGTGATTCAATGAAGGCTTCAATCCGGGTTGATACCTGGCCCCTGTCGTCGGGACTGTAGTCGGTTTCCATATAGAGCATAGGGATGTTTTGCTCCTCAAGCATGGAGCCAATCCGGCTCGACTCCAGTTCGTAGAGCTGACATCCGGAGAAGGACTGGTAGACAACACCATCCACCCTGAAATCCCTGATGTAGGAGCGCAATTTCCGGTCCCGGTCCCCGTTGGGTGTAAAGCAGGGACAGGTGCAGGCTTTCAGATAACGGTCTGCCAGGGCCGGGATCATATCGTACATGTTCCATTCATCCACGGCAACAGCATCGTAAAGAAGTCGGTTCGAGGAGCAGAACTCATCGGCAACAATTACCCCGCCCATCTCCTCAATCATCAGGGGCAGTTTGAAATTGGGGAAGATGGAGGGCGATCCGGTGATCAAAATGCGCGGTGCAGGACCTTCTCTCTCCCCGTGATCCCTTTTCAGTCGCCTACCCATCTCCTGGTTCAGGTTGTTCACCTGCTCCGTCCAGGATTCGATGTCATCATAGAAAAAGGTGTTGGCCACCAGTATGGCATCGGTACCGCGAAGGGACATACCCTCCATCCTTAGCTGATGCAGTTGCCGGAAGGCCTTCTGTGCCCTGGCCACCATCAAGATGGCCGCCTTCAATCTGGTCCGGGTGATACGCCTCCCCGTAATTCCTTCCAGGTCCCGGCTGAACTTGATCACAGAACGGTACCAGTATTCCCGGGCCGCTTCAGAATCTTTTGTGGGGGGAAGCTCCAGGGAGTAGTAGGGAATATCCATCCCGGAAGGTATTTCGGAAAGTTTCTTTTTCTGATCGCAGGTGGTCGGAATGACAAAAGCCAGAGGCTTTACAGCTGCCGGAAGAGAGTTGGTGTAAACAGACCCGAATGTGGCACTGATGAGGGAACAGGATTTTGCCGGGAGGAACTCTGCCCCGGCCTGACTCATGGAGTGGGCTCCTGAGCAGGTGCGAATGGGTACGGCGCCTGCCGCATAGATCAATTCTATGGGAACCTGTACACAGGAGCTTGCTATGTATCTGCTCCCCGCCCGGGAGGCGACCTCCCCCCGGGCAAAGTCACGGGCAAGCCCGTAAAAATATTCCATTCCCGCGGGGATCAGGGCAGGCTCTTTTTTCAATTCATCCAGGACTTTTTCCGATTCAATGACCAGCTGCTTTTTTGAAGCACTGGATAGCCGGTCGTAGCGTTTAGTTGTTTTCTGGTTTTTCATCTCTGTTTTTGATCTCTGTTTTTCTCCTCCTTTTTGCAGGCTTGTGAAGGGGTTTGCAATTCATGGTCCAAATGCAGATTCCGTTTAAAAAAACCCTCATCCGTGGAGCTAAACACAGGAAGGGTAAGAAAAGAGGCTTTGAGACAATCATTCTCAGGACAGGCTTCCACACACTTCAGGCACATCATGCAGTCATCCTTCACAATAAAGCTGCTCTCCAGGTCTTCTGCGATGGCCTTAATACCCATATCGCATACCCGGTAGCAATTCCCGCACCGGGTACAGTTTTCACCCTTCTTATTCAGCCTCAGAAATCCAATGCGTGAGAAGAGGGAGTGAAGGGCACTCATGGGACAGAAAAAGCAGAAGAAGCGTTTTTTAAAAAAAGAACCGACAAAAAAAAGCGCCAGGACAAGGATGCCCATTGTGGACATGACCATGGTCGTTGTATTGGTAAAATCAATGGTGAACTGAGACGCATCGCCAACGAACAATGGGGTGACCACCCTACCGGGACAAATCTGGCAGAAAGGGGCGCCCAGATCATGTGAAAACAGGGGAAGACCCAGTAAGGAATTACTCATTCCCAGTGGGATAAGCACCAGCAGAACCAGCAGCACGAACTTGATTGTTTTCAGGCGCCTAAAACTCAATTCATCATACCTGGAGAATTTAATACCAAAAAAGCTTCTCAGCCTGGTGATCCAGTCCTGCAGTGTTCCCAGCGGACATACATATCCGCACCAGGCCTTGTTGATCACCAGGAAAAACACAATGAAGGTGACAAAGCCGGTAAGGAAAGCCCTCCCCCTGAATCCGAACAGGTCGGACCAGGTGTTGTGCAGCTGGTGCTGGGCAGAGATCAGGTAGCAGGTTCCGGGGCACTCCTGGTTATAGGGACAGGCAAAGGTGGGTATACTGGTCCCGATATGGATCGACAGATACCCTCCATAAATGAGCAGGAGAAAGGCCAGGAGTTGAAATATCAGCCGGAAACGGGATAGGTTCGCGTTGTTAATGCGCTTACTGATTTTATTCATCATCGGGAAAATTGTTGGTTACATTTATGCATTGAACAGCTCTATATCCCTGTAAACCCTGATCCTTCGCCTTCGGTAAACCGCAACACCCCCACCAATCAGCAGGGAGAAGAGGAGAAAAAGGACCAGTGCCCAGGTAAGGGATGAGTACATGGTTTTTGAAGGATAATATCCATCGGACAAACTGGCCAGGTAATGTATGTACCGGTAGGTCTCCCCATGGAATGCACCTCCCTTCTCTTCGGTATATTCAGCAACCGCCATGTAGTGGTAAATTTTCCGTTTATCTATCTCCTCCCAGGGGGTAAAATAGTCCTGTATAAGCTCCACAACAAGCGCTCCCTCCCCGTCACTACGGATGGTTTTCTGCCAACCGTGGTGGGTAGTAAAAGTGACCTCCGCGTTCTCCAGGGGAGCACCATACCGGGTAACTTTATAGTCCAGGTTATCTCCTGAAGAGACGAAAAAGTGAAGGTTTTCCAGCCTTGTCCTGCTTCTTGTAATCTCCAGGGGGATCGTATCGGGATGTATATGCGGCAGAATCTTGCCATCTACGTCCTTGTGCCCATTTCTACAGGAGTGATTCAACAATTCTGCTTTAGCCACAAACACGAACAGTGTATCGTTCCACACACGCTTTTGAACCGCATAGAGATTGTAGTAACCCTCCTTTTGGTTGCTGAAACCTATCTCCACATGCTCCAGTGTGCTATCTACCCTGCATGATTGGAGACCTCCGTGCGGGGAGTAGCAGTAGAATTCGGTTGCCGGGAGTTCCGAATTCAACAGGTAGTCCGAATCCAGCACACTGCTTCCCTGTCGGAGCCACTGCACAACCTGCACCTTTCCGCGGCCGGCGCTGACAGACGATAATCTGTGCATTCCATGGGCCCTTATCTCACCCTGCCGCTCTGCAGGTGGAAGATTGGACAACCAGAGGGTCTCCTCTCCCTGGGCAGTCTGGCCGCTCAGTACCCACAGGGAGCCTATCAAGAACAGAATCTTTTTTTTCATAGCCACCCTTTTAAAAATTAATACCCATGCTTATTGTAAAATTCCGCGGGAGTCCGGGATAATAGGATTTGGACCAGCTTGTGGCCCTGGTACGGAAGTCATATGCAGAGCTCGCATAAGCCCAGGTGGCGTAGTTGCGGTCAAACAGATTGTTGATCCTGAATCCCACATAGAGGGTGCGAAACTTGTAGAGCAGCTTAGCATTGACCAGCGAGTGCCCCTCGTACAGATTCCTCTCTTCATTGTCCATGTAATATTCGTCCAGAAAAAGATAATCCACCGAGGCGGTCAGTCCAAATTTAAAACTGTACTGAACGCTTGTGTTGAGCTGGTTGGGAGGTGTTTTTCGCAAGGTGTTCCCCCTGTATTCCGGGTCCGAAATAAATTCGGTATGCAGATAGGAGTAGCTCACATGTCCGCTCAGATTTTTTGTGGGTTTGAATTTGAGCGATGTCTCAATCCCGGTGTGTCGGGTATCACCCATATTGGCATAAGTGGGGGGATCTCCTTCTGCCACAATCTGGTCCCTGAAGTCCATCCGGAAGATCGAAAGCTGGTAGTCGAAAACCAGACCCAGCTTCCCCCTTGCACCCACCTCATAATTTACAAGGAACTCGGGGTCCAGATCGGGGTTGGGATATCCGCTGTAGGAGCTCCCGATGTAAAGCTGGGAAATCTGGGGTGGATTAAATCCCTTTGAAATGTTCCCGAAAAGGGTCATGTTTTTGGCGGGATGGAAGACCAGTCCGAATTTCGGACTCACCGCATTGACCGATCCATGGTCAGATGTATTCTCTTCTCCCGTGTGGAATTGATCCTCCCATTCGTATTGCACAATATCGAGACGAACTCCCAGTGTCAGTGCGAGTTTTGGCAGTAAAAAAAACTCATCCTGCAGGTAAATTCCTCCCAGCAAATAGGCGCTTCTGCCCTTGTCGATCAGGGCCCCGATCTCCCCGGTATCCTCATCCCGGGCATATAGCTCCTCTGTACCGGTCTCCCGGTCGGCACTCAGGCCCAGCGAAATAGTATTCCTCTTGCCCAGCAGAGAGAAGCCCGATTTCCACCTGATCTCACCCCCCAGGGTATTGATGTCGTCGATCCCGAACTGTGAATCGCGGTAGTGGCCCTCATTAAACCGGCTCCGGTTATAGAGGCTGGTGAACAGGTCTGAATGCTGCCCGATTTTTTTCCTGTAGTTCAGGTTCACCCTGAACATATTCTTGTCTGAGCAGGTATAATTCCTGGTTGCAACTGTGGATCGTTCGTAGTACTGTGTGCTGTCGAGCGGACCGGCATATTCGGTATAGGCCTCTATATAGTCGGCTGTGAGACCCAGTTTTCCATGGTTTTTGAATTCGTTACTCAGTTTCACCCCCACTGTCTTTGAATCATACACCTGCCGGTCCTGATATCCGCCGGAATAGATGTAGTTCGATTTGATCAGGTATTTCAGGTTTTCGTTTCCTCCATTCACGTTGGCAGCAATCTTTCTTGTGTCGTAGCTCCCGTAGTAGGTATTGAGTCCGCCGTGAAAACCGCTCCGGGGCTCCTTCTCAATGATATTGATCACACCGGTAATTCCGTTCGGACCGTAGAGTGATGAAACAGGACCCTTGATGACTTCGATCCTCTCGGCATTCTCCATATCGACCCCTTCAAAATCAACCCGTCCGGATGTTTCATTCAATGGCACACCATCGACCAGCACCAGGATTCCGCGTGTTACATGGGTATGAATCCCTATTCCTCTGAAACTGACCACATTTGAGCCGCCATTAAAGCGGTTTTCAGTGAATACTCCTGGAATGGTGGCCAGAGACTCCTCTATGTTTCGGCCTTCGATCTGCTCCAGTGCTTCGGCTCCTATCACATAGACGGGCGAACCTATGTCCTTAATGGTTTTTGAGATTTTGGTAGCCGATACAGTGATCTCATTCAAATCAAACTGCTCCAGCCGGAGTTGGACATCAAGGTCCTGATTCTCTGTACTATCAACCCAAAAATCGTTCATGATCAGGGTCGTAAAACCGAGCATGCTGAATTCAAGGGTGTAACTCCCCTCGGGGATCCCGTCAATGCTAAAACTTCCTTTTTCGTTTGAGACACTACCTACACTTAATTCTGCCAGTTTCACCTGGACAAATTCAATTCCCTCCCCCGTGGATTCATCTTTTATAGTTCCGTGTATGGTTCCGCTGGTCTGAGCTTCAATATCAGGAGCGGACAGGCATAATAGAGACCATAAAACGAGGGTATATACAGTTGTTCTATTCATGGTAAAGCTTTTTTTCATGATTCCTCCTTGTGCAATAGCTATTAAATCCACATGCTTGTACGGTGCATGGTATACAGGATACAGGATACCTGTTCCGGAGCGAATCCGGAATCAGGCGCTATGTCATACGATGTAATGGTGATTCCTGAGGCCTGGGCTAAGCCGTCTCAGGTGGATGGAAATGACTTTTGTGTATCAGAAACCTGTAGTTGGAGAGGTAGAGGGAATGATTACACTGGATCGTTTTTGACCCGGGAGGATCGAAATTGAACAAGAGGAGGACAAATGAATCATTCTCAAGGGAGCGGACAAGCACCCCCCTCTGTTTCTCCTCCTCCTTGGTGTTCTTCTCTATCTCACTGTTTAAATGACACTGACCCTGACAGGTATTCACCTCCTTGTCCCGTTCAATACAGAGGGTCTGTACAATGTACTCCCGGTTGAGCTCAAAATCAATATAGGGAAACAACGGCTTCAACCCTATCGAAAGATAGGCCAGTAAAAGGACAATTGATGCAGCTTTTAGACTCAATACAGGGTTTCTCTAATTATTACTCCAATGTTCTGAAATACCCCAGGATTTTCCTGGCCTCTTCCTCGGTAAGGCTTTGATTGGCCATGGGAGCAAGGTATCTTGTGAGCAGCTCCTTTGCTACGGGATCTTCTTGTACCATCTTTTCAGGATCCAGAATCATATTCATGATCCAGGTTGGATTTCGACGGTCAAGTACACCCTGAGGAGCAGGTCCCACATACTTCTTTGTGGGCTTATGACAGGATGAACACTTGGATTTAAACAGCGCTTCACCTTCAGTTACCCAACCCTGGTTAATGGGACCGAGGCTAATACCCGATACAGGTCCAACCCCGTCGGTCCTTGCAAAATCTTTTGCCACACGGGCTTCAAAGTCAGCATAGGCCTCAGAAAGTGCAGGATTGGCCCCTGAAAGGGTACGGGCCCCAAGCTCCTGTCCCTGGAGTTTCACCTTCACATACTCGATAATCTTCCATCTGTCCATCTCAGAAAGAGTGGCCCCATAAGAACCCATCAAACCAAATCCCACAGTCACCACATGAAACAGTTCTCCCCTCGACGCCTTTACCAACCTTTCAACCGTCAGGTCTCCCACCTTCACCGTAGCCGGGAATTTCTCGCTGGTGACCAGAAATCCATCTCCCTTCCCAGACTCTCCGTGACAATTGCTACAGAATGCCGTATAGAGTTTTTTCCCTTCAAACACATGTTTCATGATCATCTGCTCGCGACTGAGAAGGGTCTGGCCTGCCAGCAGCCTGTTCTCGGGGAATACATTGTACCTGAAGGCCACCTGGTCCTGGGGCATGGTTCCATAGACTGGCACCTGGTTGGTGATCCCATCTTCGAAAACCGGGTTCTCGGAATAGGCATCATAGGCCTGTGAGTAGACCATATCCGGCATAAAATCGTATCCGGGCATATTTCTGTTTCTGTCACATGACAGTACCATCAGACTGGACAGGATAACCAATGCCGCTCTATAATTCATTACCTTTCTCATATTGTTCATTTTTCAACTACAAAGGGATTCATCAGGATTCATAATGCAAACTCTCTTCCAGGAAAGGATCATTCTTTACCAGCAGGGGCTTTGAAGCCAGTGTGCGCAATACAATAAACAGGAATAGTCCTGTATAGGATACGGTAAGTGCTATTTCCAGCAATCCAATCCCTGCAGGCATACCGGTTGCTCCCGGCATAATCATCTGGTAATAATCGATCCAGTGACCTATCAAAACCACACCGGCAACACCGGCAAGCCAGTTCAACTTATGTTTCATATTCAACTTCATCAGACCGAAAAAGGGTACCACAAAGTTTAATCCAAGGTTCAGGAAGAAAATGAACTGGATTTGCTCATTTCGCTGTACAAAATAGGCGGTCTCCTCGGGAATATGTCCGTACCAGATAAGCATGTACTGGGAGAACCACAGGTAGGTCCAGAATACGCTGAATGCAAACAGAAGCTTGGCCAGGTCATGCATGTGATCCACCCGGATGAAAGCCAGGTAACCGGCCCTTTTTAAAAACCAGATCATCACGATCATAAAGGCCAGGGAGCTTACAAACATACCGATAAATACATACCATCCGAATATGGTGCTGAACCAGTGTGCATCGATGGACATGATCCAGTCCCAGCTGCTAGTGGAGACAGTAATGGCAAAAAATACCAGGAAGAGTCCGGCGAAAATTCTCCGGCGGTTGTGATGCCTGATATCGTCCGAGGTCATGAGTGCCTCGGTCTGTTTTCGCATTCCCCGGGTGAGCAGTATCCAGCCGGCAAAATAGAGCACCATTCTCACAAAGAAGAAGGGCATGTTCAGCCAGGCCGACTTTCCTTCAAGGATGGGATCATGGAGATCCGGCTGGGACCAGTGGTAGAGGTCGTGCATGCCAAAAAACAGCAGGCCCATCAGCAGAAATGCCACCGGTAAAAAGGTGGTCAATGCTTCCGGAATCCGCTGCAGAGCTGTGTGCCAGCCGCCCCAGGCAATCCGGTGGACCGCCAGGAAAAATGCTCCTCCAAGGGCAATTCCCAGAAAAAGCATATTGTTCAACAAAACATTGGCCCATATCCTGGATGAATCGGGCTTGAATATAAAGATGGCCGCAACTGAAAGCAGTAGACCGGTTATGGTTATTATACCCAGTATGTTGCGGATCTTATTGGAAAATGTATATTGCTCGTCCATATCTGATTGTTTTCTTTTACACAATTTCAACAATGGGGATTCCCGAGAGAACCGATTGAATATCCTTTCTTGCCGTTTCCTCATTCTCCCCGGTTTCGACCAGGATGACAAAGCGATCATCGGTTGCGCGTTCATAGACCGGTTTAAAACTCTTCCTGGGAATAAGTCTGGACCTTATGAACATGGCTGTAGCAACCCCGAATGCGGTGAACAGCACAGTCAGTTCGAAGGTTACAGGGATAAACGAGGGAGCCGCCAGGTAAGGTTTTCCACCGAATTCCAGGGGATAACCGACTGTAAAAACCCAGGCTTGGCCCAGGAAGCCAAACAAACCGCCGGTCATACCACAGAAAAACCCACCTAAAGGAATTCGTGACCGTTTAATCTTCAGTGCTTTATCAAGTCCGTGAACCGGGAAGGGTGTCAGCACATCATGGATGGTCTGATCCTTCTCCTGGATCTTTTGTATAGCCTCCAAAAGGGGCACCTCATCGTCGAATACAACGCTTATGTATCTCTTATTTTCCATGGTTTTCATCTTTTTGAGGAGTTTTTTCACCTGAACTCTTGAGAACCGATTTCACCTCTGCAATGGCAATTACCGGGAATACCCGTATGAACAGGAAGAATGCAGTAAAGAACAGTCCCAGGGTTCCCAGGAATAGCCCGATCTCCACAATGGTGGGCTTGTACATGGTCCAGCTGGAGGTAAGATAGTCTCTGTGCAGGGAGGTAACCACGATCACAAAGCGCTCAAACCACATCCCGATGTTAATCACTATGGAGAGGAAGAAGGTGAAAACCAGGTTGGTTCTCAGCTTCTTAAACCACAGCAGCTGGGGTGAGATGACGTTGGCGGTCATCATGATCCAGTAGGCCCACCAGTAGGGGCCGGTTGCCCGGTTCATTATCACGAAGTGTTCATACTCAACCCCCGAATACCAGGAGATGAACAGTTCAGTCATATAGGCCAAACCCACAATGGAGCCGGTGGCAATGATCACCTTATTCATCGACTCCACATGTCCCACTGTAATATAGTCTTCCAGGTGCAGGGCTTTCCTTGTGATAAGCATCAGGGTCAGCACCATGGCAAAACCTGAAAAGATGGCTCCCGATACAAAGTAGGGCGGGAATATGGTGGTATGCCAGCCGGGAATAACAGAGGTGGCAAAATCCATACTCACAATGCTGTGTACGGAAAGGACCAGGGGAGCGGCCAGTGCAGCGAGGATAAGGGATACTACCTCGTGCCTGTGCCAGTGGCGGGCCGATCCGGTCCAACCAAAACTGAGCACTGTGTAGATGGTTTTTTTAAATTTTGATTTAATCCTATCCCTGACTGTTCCAATGTCCGGAATAAGACCAATGTACCAGAATATCAGTGAAACCCCAAAATAGGTTGAAATGGCAAAAACATCCCATACCAGGGGTGAGTTAAAGTTCACCCAGAGTCCCCTGAAATTGGGATAGGGGAAGATAAAGAAGGCCAGCAAAGGCCTCCCCATGTGAATTACAGGGAAGAGGGCAGCACAGATCACCGCAAAGATGGTCATGGCTTCTGCCGACCGGTTGATACTGGTTCTCCATTTCTGCCGGAAGAGTAAGAGGATGGCTGAAATGAAAGTCCCTGCATGGCCGATACCAATCCACCATACAAAGTTGGTAATTCCCCAGCCCCAGCCGACTGTCCGGTTGAGGCCCCATGTTCCGATTCCGTTCCAGATGGTCCAGAAGATCATGAATACACCAAACAACAGAGCTGAGCTGGAAAGAGTAATGCCCAGGTACCAGACTCGTCCTGGCTTGTTCGCCATTGGCCGGAGAATATCATCTGTGACATCCTTGTAGGTTTTGTTCCCTTTTATCAGAGGGATTCTGATTGGAGATTGTAGCATATAGTTCGTTTTTTTTACTACGTGTTTCGAATTTTGGTCAGATAATGAACTGAAGGCTTGGTATAGATCTCTTCCAGCAGGTTATACCGCCTTCCGCTGGCAATCAGCTTACTTATTTCGCTGGAGGGATCATTCATGTCTCCGAATATAATGGAGTTCGCCGGACAGGATTGTGAGCAGGCAGTCTGCATCTCTTCATCGTGCAGTGACCTGCTCTCAGCTTTTGCCTTCAGCTTGGAAGCCTGAATTCGCTGAACACAGAGAGAACATTTCTCAATCACTCCCTGTGAACGAACGGTTACATCGGGATTTAACACCATTCTCCTCAGATCCTGGGTCATGCCGGCCGAATCCCTGAGGTTTCCGCTCAATGTACCGGCCTCTGTAAAGTTGAACCAGTTGAATCTTCTCACCTTATATGGGCAGTTGTTGTTGCAGTAGCGGGTACCGATACAACGGTTATAAACCATCTGGTTCAGTCCTTCCGAGCTATGGTTGGTGGCCGCAACCGGACATACATTCTCACAGGGTGCATTGTCGCAGTGCTGACACATGACCGGCTGAAATACAACCCCGGGATCATTCTCATCACCGCTGAAATAGCGGTCAATCCGCATCCAATGCATTTCGTGTACCCTTGTCACCTCCTCCTTCCCGACAACGGGAATATTGTTTTCGGCCTGACATGAAATAACGCAGTTGGCGCACCCGGTACAGGTACTCAGGTCGATGGCCATCCCCCAGTGATGATTGGGGAATTCACGCTCTACATAAAGACTCTTGGAATGCTCCTTAAAGTGCTCATGCTTCTCATTTCCGGAAGCAGGATTCTCCTCAAAGGATACTTTGTCCGATTCACGCACCAGATCCCGGCCCTCCATGGAGTGGTGGGTCTGGGTCTGGGCAAGCTGTACCTGCCTCCCGGCCGGTACTATTTCATCCACCACGGCCCACTGCCGGATGGTCTCTTTTACCATAGCGGTGAGGGGCCAGAAATCGACACCTATGCCTTTTCCAACCACGCCGCAGTCTCTTCTTCCATACCCCAGGGCAACACCTACTGTTCCATAGGCTTGCCCGGGCTGTACAAAAACCGGGATCTCTGAACCATTAATCCGGATAACATCACCCGAGCTTATTCCCATCTCACCAGCCTGCCTGGGAGATACCGAAGCCACATTCTCCCAACATATCCTGGTCACAGGATCGGGCAGCTCCTGGAGCCAGGGATTGTTTGCCTGTTTTCCTGTTCCAAGAGCCAGACTCTGGTATATCACCATCTCGGTGATCCCGTCTGCTGAACCGCTCCCGATTCCAAGTGAGGAAGGATCAAAAATGGAGGCCTCTACGGCCTCTTCTCCTTCTTCCTCCGCTTCAGCTACCGGTGCGGGGATTGACGGCTCAAACACCCCTTTCTGAAGGGTGTGGTCAAAAAATACATCAGGACTGAAATGCTCGGCCTGCATGGGCATAAACCGTTCGGCCCAAACACCATTCATAAACTCATAATAGGTCAGTCCGGATCCGGACCACTTAAGCAATGTCTCCTGGAACTGACGTGAATTAAAAATGGGATTTATAGCTGGCTGAGCCAGGCTGTATTTGAATTTTTTGGGCTCTGCATCGTTCCAGCTTTCCAGGTAGTGGCTATCCGGACAAACATATCCTGCCAGCACGCTGGTCTCATCGGGTGCGTGACTTAATGAGACAGTGAGACCGACTTTCTGAACCGCACTACTAAATTGATCAGCTGCATGCCAGGTATAGGCCGGATTCACATCGTACATAAGCAGGGCATCTACCTCCCCGCCATTCATTCTCCCGATCAGTTTCTCCAGATCGGCTTCCCTCCCCTGGTGAGTCATCAGTGGCGACTCCCACTGGATCGTGGTACCCACGTTACCGAGGGTCCTGTTGATCTCATTAACAATTTGCTGAATTTCAAGCTCATTTGAAGAAGATATCACCAGGGACTTCCCCTTTGCACCCAGTAACCTGTCGCAGACATCATCCACATCCACCGGCGAAACCGGAGCCTCGACCTCTCTCTGCTCCACAACCTTTACAACTCTCTTGTAGATATTGAGCAGAACAGCTCCCTCCTGGGATGGTTTAATCTGGATCCTTTTGTCTGCATTGCTGCCGGTCAGGCTCATATTGGATTCGATCTGCACCAGGTGGGACATTTCTTTCTCCGGATTCCTCCGGGAAGAGAACTGCCTGGTATACTCAAGGGGTGACAACCAGGTCCCAAGGAAATCGGCGCCCGAGCTGACGATCACATCCGCCTGATCGAAACGGTAATCGGGGACAACTGGCTTCCCGAATCCGATCCGGTTTGCCTCCCGAATGGCCGAAGCTGAAACCGCATCATAGGGGATCCACTCCACACCAGGATAGCTCTCCGCAAACTGTGTGATCACTGCTTCAGTAGAGGGACTGAAAATAGTGGGTGTCAGCAGTACAATGGATCCTCCTTTGTCGGAAATTTGCCTCAGGGCCTGCATAATTTCAGCATCCGCCACTTCCCACTCCATGGGGGCACCACCCTTCTCAGGGGCCTTATACCGACTGGTATCGTAGAGTTCCATCAAGGATGCCTGGACCCGGGAACTTGTTCCACCACCGGTGATTCCCGAACTGGGATTGCCCTCAATTTTAATGGGGCGGCCCTCCCTGGTCTTGACGATAATGCTGCAATAGTCGGAGCCACTCAGGTATGAGGAGGCGTAGTAATTTGCTTCACCAGGAGTTATTTCATAGGGAGCCACCACATAGGGAACTACTTTTCTGACTTTGCTCTGACAGGAAGCCATTGCGCTTACCGCAAAGCTAAACCCACAGAGTTTCAGGAAGTCGCGCCGTGAAGCTGAACCCTCACCCTTCATCTCGCCAATTTCTGATAACAAACCTGACTTTGATTTGCCCGGAAATTCGGGCATTCTCGCTGGCCCGCTTTCCTGTTTTGCATCTATATCTTTCCAGTATTTCTTCATTCTTTCAGACTTTATTTCCATTTAGAATCCTAATAGTGGCAAACACTGCACTCCCTGCCGTTGATATCAGAGACCATGATGCTGTCCAACTTGCCCGTCACCAGTGAATCGGCCAGGACAGGATAATAGTTCTTATAGTAATCGTTTGAAAAATCGACTTTGGTTTCATCATGGCATTTGATGCACCATCCCATGGAGAGATCCTCCACCTGGCTTAACACATGCATATTCTCCACATCGCCGTGACAGGTCAAACATTCAATACCGCCAATGGTCACGTGTTGCATGTGGTTGAAATAGGTGAAATCGGGCAGCGCATGGATCCGGACCCACCGGATGGCCACGCTGTCTTCTGCAGCCTGAAGCACCTTGCGAATCTCAAATTTTCCCGTACGCGTTCCTTCCGGCTGGTGCCTGTGGCAGTTCATACAAAGACTCACAGGCGGAACCCCTGCATTCCTTCCTTTCAGTACCCCGGGATGGCAGTAGTTGCAATCAATTTTATTGTCGGTGGCATGAATTGCATGTGAAAATTTAACAGGCTGAATAGGTGCATAATCTTTGGAAAGATTAAATCCCAGTGCGGCCTGTACGATGAATACGCCGATCATACCCCATGCGGCAAGGACAAGGACCCTGCGGGCCACCTTTGGAATTTGCTTCAGTCGCACTTTCTCAATCCGCATCAGGATCAGGAACAGGAACATCCCCAGAAAGAGAAGCCTCTTCCAACGAAAGGGAGCCGACTGAATATAGGGATTGTGTTGGAGGTGATCCAGGTAGGCGATGAGCTTTTCCTCCTGATCGCCGGTCAGGCTGACACCGTCATGAACTTTTTTCATCAACACACCGGCAGGAGCATTGAAGTACTCCCCCAATCCTTTTGCTTTGTAGATCTCTACACGGCCCGACAGGGCCATGACAGAGGGATTCCAGTTGATGGTATCCGTTTCATCAAAGTAGTGACAATCCAGACAGCTTTCGCCATCGGCATTGACAAGCTCCCGGAAAACCTTCTCTCCGGACTTGTAGTCCCCCGGATCTCCTTGAACCTCCTGGCCAATGGACGGGCTCCACAACAGGACCGTCAACAGCACCATCATTTTTAAGTTTCGAAATTGTATCATAGTTCTGACTTATTGGTCTTCATGTTAAAAATCTTTCTTTTTCGCAATCCTCACCATCAATAAGGATGGAACAATAATCCAGCATATCATGCTGAACATGGATATGGCAATTCCTGTTACTGAACCAAAAAATTTAAGAAACAGGGCCCCCGTATATCCCATGAGTGCAGCAATGTCCAGCCCAAGCATGATCATAACCCTCGAAAGGTCAATGGGATTAAGGAAGGTCAGGACGATGGCCAGCGTATCGGTGGGATACTCTTTGAACAGGATCATCAGAATCAAAATGACTCCATCATACAATACTGCAAGGAAAAACCAGATAAATAAGGAGATCCCAAACCCCATGATCTTATTCTCGTGTTTCAGAGCAGTGGCATAAGCAATGGCCGACATGCTAAAACTCAAGCCTATCCCGGCAAGAAGGATCAGCAGGAAATCGGGAAGATGCTCAGAAACGAAGATTCCCTTCAGTATGAACGGGATGGCGATTCCCGCACTAAAACTGAGGGAAAGTGAGAGTGCCAGTCCCGCATATTGTCCCAGGATCAGGGACCTTCTTCTCACAGGCTGAGCAAGCAGGAGCTCGGTAAATTCCCTGGAATTATAATAATATATGGCACCAAAAACAATTGATACAAGGGGAATAAGCACCAGCACAATATTCATCATGCTAACGATGGACTTGGTCATGTCGGCACTGAAATAGAGGATCGCACTGGTCACCAAGAGGAAGAAGACAAAATAGAGGATGGTCCAGTAACTCTGGATCAGGTCCACAAAGCTGTATTTTATGAATTTCCTCATTTCCCGTTCATGTCAACCAATTGTGCAATTGCATTTTCCAGGGAAGATGCCCCTGACTCTCTGAATATATCTTCCAATCCACCTTTAAAAATGATTCTGCCCTCCATCAACAGTATAATCTGGTCGGAAAGCTCCTCAACCAGGTTCATGATATGGGTAGTATAGATAATGATTTTCCCCTGTTGTTTCTTCTCCGAAATGATTCTCCTGAATTTAGTCAGTGAAACCGGATCCAGGCTGATGGTTGGTTCATCCAGAATCATGTAGGGTGTATCAAACAGGAATCCAAGGATCATGTTCACTTTTTGCCGGGTACCTCCCGAAAGGTTTCTTAGCCTTTTACGCATTTCGGGTTCGATATGGAACAGCCGGACCAGTTCACTTTCATCCGCCTCCTCATTCCTGATCTCCTTTATGAGTCGAATCAGTTCATTTACTCTGAGGTTCTCCGGAAACCTGGCTATCTGGGGAAGATAGGATATCTGTTTTCGATAAGTATGGGAATCAGTGATTGATGCCCCATCCACCCTTATCTCTCCCTGCCTTGGATTCACCAGGCCGATGATGGATTTTAACAGGGTGGATTTACCTGATCCGTTGGGTCCAAGTATGGCATAGATCCCGGGGTCACCAATATCCAGATTGATATCCTTCAGGACATGGTGATTGCCATAATACTTATTTAGCCCTTGGATCTCAATCATGTTCAACTCTATTCATCAATGGTTTGCTGTCCATAAGGTTGTGGGGTGTGATGACCGGTGCTACAGTTTCTGCGTGGTTAATCAGATCCACCAGCAGGCTTCGCATCAGGATGCTGGTCGACTCCATGTTTGCCATCATAAATGAGAAAAGCTTCACGGGCCTGTATGGAACATCTGAAATTCCGTCCAGGTCCAGGTCATAGGAGCCTCTGTTCTCACTCCAGTAATTCCCGTCATAACTGTTGTAATTCCTTTTGCTGTTGGTGGCAACCTCAAAGGTGTTATTCACAAAATTGTTGTTTATGATGGTATTGTCATTGCAGCTCCCCAGGATGTTAAGGGCCCATCCGTTTCTGACAAAATCATTCCCTGTGATCTGGATGCGTATGGCACCTTCTCCATAGATCCCAGTGGTATTCTTGCTAAACAGGTTGTTCCTGATCTCGCTATCGGTAATATCTTTCAGCAACAATCCATAGGAGGAGCCCCCCCAGTTATCGAGGAATTTGTTGCCTTCCATGGTGATGTTTTTTGAGAACATTACCGCCACACCCGCCCCATTGGAAACAAATGTGTTTTCCTGGTACCGATCGTTGTCTGAAAACATAAAGTGCAATCCATACCTCAGGTTATTCTCAACCAGGTTGTTCTTTACGACGCTGTTGTCCACAAACTCCAGGTAGATTCCATCCCTGTGTCCTTCAGCATGATTTCCATCAATGAGATTCCGGTTGCTGTACCACAGGTGAATGGCATTCCCCGAATTCATCTCATGTTCAGCAAATCCCAGGATGTGGTTATCTATGATCATGCAGTCAGAACTTCGCTCAAGGTAAATCCCAAAAAAAGCGTTAATCAACTGGTTGGCCTCTATGGTGCAGTGTTTGCTCCTGACAATTCTAATGGCCGATTTGTCTTCCACATAGCTGATCCCCACATCTTTCAGTGTGAGCCCTTTGATCACCACACTATCTGACTCCACCCTGAGTATCCCGTATTCATTTTCGCCATCCAGAACTGGCTGATTTACCCCGATGATTACCAGTGGTTTATCGATTACAATCGTGCCTTCCTTGTAAACTCCCTGGTGTACATAAAGGGTATCCCACGGCCGGGCGGAAAAGAGCGCCTGCTTCAAGGATCCAAAATCCTGGTTTTGCCCCACATCAAGAACCCCGCCGGTGGCACTGACGCAGAGCAGGAGTAATCCAAGTATGTGATACAATCTGTTTCTCATTGTCCAATAACGTCTACTTTAATGGCTCTGAAATTTTCAAAAAGCTCCTCCCAGGTATATAGGTTTCCCCCATTATCGTTTTGATATTTCGTGGCAGTTTCCTTTTCAGAAAATGAAGTCAGATAGGCGCCCATGGGACTGGGCATCTGCTTACTTACCAGGTAGGTAGCTCCCTTGGCATCAATCAGTTGATCCGGCGTGGTATAATCGGTCACCAGCAGGAGTTGAGCATCCTGCCTGGTCGTTTCATTGTGGTAGAGGTATTCAATGAGGCATTCTGCAGCATCAAAGGTATATACCTTGCCTTTCTGGGTGACCAGTTCAGATCCATACCTATGGTCCATAATGGTCATTTTACAGTAGTCACAATTGTCCGTACCATAGGAGATGGGACGCTCCTTCACGCTGCAGGACAGAGTCACAATCAGGGTCAGGAATAAAACAGATTTTCTCATCATAAGCACCTCCTTAAATAATTACTCGCAAATTAACAAAAAAGTTTCTCCCTGGCCTGAGATAGTTGCCCCAGTCCAAATGCTTACTATAAGCCTTATCCAGGATATTCTCAATGCCGGCACCAGTAATAAAAACAGTCTTCCTCACCAGCCACCGGAAAGAAGTCCTCAGGTGATAAATGGCAAAACCCGGAGTGGAGCTCTCTCCAAATCCGGGATCAATTCTGGTCTGTGCCGAGGCGAACTCCCCTTCCAGCTGAAGGGAGGCAATCCCTTTTTGTAATTTACAAATAGTGGTGTTTTTCAGGGGCGGGATCATGGGCAGTGGATCGCCTTCCATGGTCTTGCCGAAGGTATATCCGGTCATTGAATAGAATGTAAGGAAGTCCACCGGATTCCACTGAACCTGTAGGCTTGTTGCATATAACTCTGCCCCTGGTATGTTGTCATACTTCTTCACCCCTGAAGCATACAGGTTCATCTGGGGGATTTCCGGATCTGTCTCACCAATGATATATTGATTTACATGACTGTACCGGTTACGGATACTAATTTTCAGCTGCGGCCAGGTGAAATACAGATTGCCCCAGAAATGAGCAGACTTCTCCGGGTTTATATCCGGATTTCCCAGATAATCATATCCATCCAGGGCGTTGTAGAGGAAAAACCCGAACTGCTCACTTGTGGTGGGCAAGCGTTCTGCATATCCAGCACCGCCTTCCAGCTGGACCTTTCCTCCGGGCCTGACATTTACACTTACATTGAAACTCTTAGGAGCCTCAAAATATCCCCGGTCAATATTATAACCAAATATGGCAAATTGCCTGTGCCCGGTCTCCGATGTCACCACTGTCTGACTCAAGTCCAGACGCCCGTCAAGGTTCAGGCTGATTACCCGGCTGATCCGGGTGCTGTTCCTGAAGTAGACTCCGGCTACATTTCTATAGAGATCGGGCCATGTTTCTGTATACATCGGAGGCTCACCCGGATAATCGGGGTGGCTCATATGCATGGTCATGCCGGCCCTTGAATAGTTGAGATAATCATCCACCTTTATATAGAGCTCACTGCGTTCCCCCAGGCTGGTCTTCCCCTCCAGGAAGAAGCCATATGTATCGGTCCATCCGGGCATATCCATCCGCATATAAACCGTGTCCCCGGGAGCTCCAGATTCATCCTTCAACCTGAAAGTACTATCCCTGTTTGAATCTTCCATCACGTGGTAGACCGAATTATAATAGAGCTTGGCTTTAAGTTGGTAAAAGGTTCTCGACAGATCTTGTCTCTCGAACTCAAGGGCATAGATCCGGGCCTTTGCAAGGCCCACATCCATGGGTAGTGCAGGATAGCCCACATCACGGGCATCGTCCATCAGAAAATCGAAACGAAGGGTGTGGTTTTTCCTGAATTCATATTTAGCAACAGAGTGAAGATTGATCTTCTCAAAGTAGGAATAGGGAATCTTTAATCCATCACCCCCCTTATAGCTCTGATGCTTCCTGTAGGTCCCGCTTGTCCTGAACGCCCACTTCTCCCGGTTTACCTCCACTGAACCATTAGCATTGACTCCCTTTGAAACCGACTCATATCCCAGGCCCCCTTCTACTGTGAAGCCCGTAGACGATCCGATATGCGGCTCCCTGAGTACCATATCAAAAGAGCCACCCACCGCGCTCCCATATTCTCCACCGTTCGTACCATGGGTGATCCTGAAACTCTCCAGGTTGTCGGGTTCAATGTATGAAGTGACCGGGTCCATCCGGTCGGTGCATGCACCAAACATTTTCATCCCGTCGACTGTCACATTAATCTGTCCCCCGGAAAAACCGTCCATCTGCGGCTCCATGGCATAGGCCCCTCGACGAATCAGGGAGATTCCCTCCAATCTTGCATTGATTTTGTCAATGGAAGAAAACCTGTCTGACCGGGAGAGGTCCAGCATATCCTGATCGTTCAGAGGGATCTGCCTGGTTATTGTAAACTCATCAAGCAGGACAGTATCAAATTCCGTGAGCAGATCCTGAGCCTGTAATACAGGGAGATAGCAAAATAAAAATATGGTCCAAACAGGCTTTCTCATCTATCTACTCCAGCGTAATATCCATATATGCTTCCTCGGTCAACACCTCTCCGTCCTTCTTGATTACCATGTGAATCCTCCACCAGCCGGTCATGGTAAAATTCACCTTTCCCACATAGTGACCATCGGCAGTGTGAACCGGATTCTCATTGTTTGGTGATCCATGATCCATGGACGGCATCTCCGGTTCAATTTCGATGGTGAGATCCTCCGCTGCCGGAAAACTCATCATGTTCGCCTTGTAATGGACTGTAAATTCACAACTGTTTATACCCACTTCAGGTTCCAATGGCTCCACTAGCGATACAAAATATTTCGTTTCATCCAGGGGTGAGATTACATTGAACTTTCGAGCCTCATCCAGGCTCTTGACCCGGGGAATTTCCAGAACGGCTGTTTCATCCTTTTCTGCCGTTTTCACATTGATATCAAGGGTCCATCCCATCATACCGCTGCTTGGCATTATAAAAACCACCGCAGCTTCGAACAGATCCTCATCATTGGCAAGGCCTATAGGATTTTCACAGGGTGCCGCATGCTTCATATCGATCATATCCATGATGGGCTTCAGTGCCAGGGTGGCATCAGTGACCAGGCTTTTGGAGGAGTTGTTTTTTACTGAAATATAGAGAGGGTTATACCCTTCAAACAGGGTGTCATTTGCATAGAGGCTAATTTCAAAAGCCTGATTTTCGGTCATGGCTGATGCAATAAACACCAGATCCCGATCATTGTTCACCGGGTCTTCATTTTTCTCGCACGAAACCAATGGACCTGCCAGAAGACAAATATATATATATATGATTTTACTATTACTCATTATGTCCTTCACCTATGGGAAGAAGGCCAAACTGAACCCATCCCTACACACAGCATCGTTGCTGCATATTTCAACCATTGGCACTTCTAAATGTAAATATTTTAGGAAATTTCTCGCGTCCCGGGGACAATAATCCCATATAGGGGGGGGTGAAACACAAAAGGTATATATTGAAAAGAATAACTCCAATAATACATTGATTTATCCAGTTCCCTTACAGGAAGAGCCCGGTATTCCGATAGTCCGGTGAGCAAATATTCCTGAAGCTCTTCCCGGTCATTTCGGGGAGGCAAAGGAACACCCTCCTTGTCTGAGCCGCTCACTTCTTTCTCTACCTGCTTCTCCAAATGACATTTTCCATTACATTGCTTCTCCGGTTCCTCCTTATTAATGCAAAGGTTCTCAATAATGTAACCCCTTCGAACCATGTATTCCAGGTAGGGAACCACCGGTTTTATCATGATAAACAGGTAGATCATAAGGAAAAAGATGACACTGCTGCCCGCCAGGCTGCTACCAGAGTGGGTATGTCTCCTGCTCCTAAGCAAGGCTCTTCTCCTTTTTTCCAAAATAGACTGCCAGCCCACCCATTATCATCGATAATCCCAGGAACCCAGCCCCAAGCCTCGGGTAGGATTTGGCCGTGAAATTCAGGATCACTTTGGTGCCAAAAAGGGGCGGCTGGTAGGCCATCCCTTCAATCTGTATGGCTGCATGCGGATCCAGGTTGTGACCGTAATCATACTCCCACAGATAAAAATCATAGATGGCCAGGCCTCCCGCCACTACAAGCAGAACGACCCAGGCAAGGGACATCTTCCACCTTCGGACAAATGCCAGAATCAGTGCCACTCCGGCCAGCGACAAGGCAATGAATGGCATGAAAGACAGTTCGGGAATAGAGTCGGGTTCGATGGCCTTCATGCCAATATAATGGTTCATAATATTGATATTCTGTAGCGTGCTGGGGTCCTTTCCTGTTATTTTATTGATCCAGATGAACATGCCCAGTCCCCTGGGATATTGTGGTGCTTCAAGGGTGATTTTCCACAGTGGAAAGGCAAACATCAGTACGAGGGATACCGCAGCAGCCAGCAAAAATATCCTTTGCTTGGATTTGAAAAATAATTGCATGTGATTTGCTTAAATAATCCGAAGGAAAAAATGGTTCCCGGCCTCTCAGAAGGTGCCGGGAACCAGTCATCTCTTATTCATCTGTCCCAATACTCCATTTAAGCTCAGGTTTGGAGTTCCTTGCGGAAACCCTTATGTATCCCTGCATCTCCTGGTGCAGAGCCGAGCAAAAATCAGAGCAGTAAAATGGAATTACTCCCGGATACTGCGGTTTCCATCGCAAGGTTTCGGTCTGACCGGGCATGATCAGTAACTCGGATGTTTGGGCACCCATAACCGCAAATCCATGGGGTACATCATAATCCTGCTCCAGGTTGGTGACGTGAAAATAGACGTCATCGCCCACCTTGATCCCTTCGATATTATCGGGTGCAAAATGAGAACGGATGGATGTCATGTAGACCCGTACCACATTGCCTTCTCGTACCACTTTGACCTCCTCTTCCGATTTGATAGCATGCGGATGTCCATTCTCTTCCAGCTTATAGATCTGCTTTGAATTGTTCATCAGTACCTCAGCAGGAATTCCCTGGGCATAGTGCGGTTCCCCAACTGTTGGAAAGTCCAGGATCAGTTCCATCTTTTCACCTGAAATATCAAACAACTGTGCAGACTGGTTTACTTCCGGTCCGGTGGGCAGGTAGCGGTCTTTGGTAATTTTGTTCATGGCCAACATGTACTTTCCCCAGGGCTGCTCTGAATCTCCTCCAGGTATCATCAGGTGTCCAACCGAGTAGTAGCACGGAGCCCGGTCGAGCACTTCCCAGGTACCCACCTTCCACTTAATCACCTCAGAGGTAATAAAAAAGGTGGTATAGGCATTACCCTTGTCATCAAATTCGGTGTGCAGCGGACCCAGACCGGTACTCTTTACAATTCCGGCCATGGTTGCGTCGAAATTAAGAACCGGTATGCCGTATCTCTCATCTTCGAAATCTTCCTGCTCAATGGCAGCTTTCATTTTGGTAAAGGAGTGAACTGTCAGCTCGGCCGACAATTTTCCATTACCAACGATGTATTCGCCGGTTGGATCCACATCCACTCCGTGGGGAGATTTGGGACAGGGTAGAAAATAAACAAGCCCGGGACAGTCCTCCGGCTTCAACACCTTAACCGTATTCATCTTCTCGGTGGTGGCCATCTGGGTGTGCTCATCATAGTAGTTTCTCAGATAGGATGAATTTAACTCCTCATAGTTCCCTTCGGCTATGTATTGCTCAGCCTTTTTCCAGTTCACAGCGGCGATAAAATCCTTGTCATTCATTGAGGCCTCCACCTCCATAAGTGTACTGCTCTCCTCGGTATTGTAACTGCTGAAGAATGTCCAGCCGTCGGAAACCCCTTTGCCTGAATGCGCCAGATCGTAGTTAAATCCTGGCATCAGGATCTGAAAGGCAATATCCATTCGTCCGTCATCAGCTACCTTCACGAAGGAGAGTGCACCCTTAAACTTTCCGGCATACTCATCAATGGCCATATCCTGTTGAGGAACCGGTATGCCAAACCTGGTTCCCGCCACAACATACTCTGTATTTTGTGTGGTGAACGGTGAACTATGGTTCCCAGCGCTGTTGGGAAGCTCAATGATCTCGACTGTTTCGAAGGTGGTCAGGTCTAACCTTGCAATACGAGGTGTATTGTTTGCATTGATAAACAACCAGCGTCCATCAGGAACCCCGTCGGTTTGGGATAACTCAGGATGGTGGGAATCGTCCCAGGGCATAAATCCATGGGAAGTTTCAAGCATCGGTTTGGTCTCTTCGTTGAAACCCCACGCCTTTTCAGCATCCACGGAAAACACAGGTATTACTTTAAAGAGGCGTCCGGAAGGCAGACCGTAAACACTAACCTGTCCGCTAAAACCGCCAGAGAGAAATGCATAGAACTCATCAAGTTCGCCGGGAGCAACATATGCTTTTTCGGCAGCACCTCCCGTACCTAAAGGTCCAGTTGATCCATTCTGATCACCCCCGCAGGAGATCATAAGAACCAGCATCAGGGAAAATCCCATAAAATTTCGGAGAGTTGTGATTTTCATAATTCAGATTTTAATGGTTTAGTAAATAACAATGTATCTTCTGCTAATATAATTATGCCTTATTCTTATTCCTACTTCTGCAATTCTCCCCGATCATCATACCTATGCCGTCGCTATCCCTTCCTTATGATTCGCAGCGAGTAATTCCATATTCATGGATTGCATGTTGCTGCGGATGGTATCATTTAACTCGCACCAGTAATCCTTCATCGCACAACTCTCTTTCCTGGAACAAGTATCGTCCGATACCAAACAATCGATGAGGGCCAGGTCATCCTCAAAGGCAGTGTACACATCATAAATCGTGATCTCCCTGGCTGGCCGGAGCAACACATAACCACTTTTTTTTCCCGCCACATTGGAAACAAGTCCCGCCTTCTTAAGTGATGATATTAGCTGGTCAAGGTATTTCACGGACACATCCTGTGATTCGGCAATCTCCTTTTGAAATGTACCCCCATTTTTTTCCTCATTCAACGCAAGCTCCAAAACAACTCTGACGCCATATCTTGTTTTTGTGTTGAATTTCATCTATTTTTACTTACCCTACTAAAATAGTAGGATAAAAGTAGAACTTTTATTTTAACCACAAATAGGAATTCAACTAAAACGAACAAGTTAAACAATTATTCTTCAAATATCCACTTAAATCACTAACTATGAAAACAACCCATTACTTTTCCATGATGTTGATCTTCTGTCTGGTGTTAACTTCTTGCACCGGCAATTCATCACCCGAAACAACAACCCAGGCCGAGTCGTTTGACACCCATGGACAGGCAGGAGTGGTCGATAAAACCGGCACCCAGAATATCCTTCAGATTGCCGCCGGATCGGAAGCGCATACCACCCTCGCTGCGGCGGTAACTGCAGCAGATATGCTCGACGTGCTAGCCAATGCCGGCCCCCTCACCGTATTCGCACCCACCAATGCGGCATTTGAAAAGTTGCCTGAAGGGACCGTTGAGGAGTTATTGAAACCCGAGAACAAAGCGACACTGGCCAGGATCATTCAATTTCATGCCGCTCCAGGAACATATAAAGGAAAACTACTGAAGGATGGTCAGAAACTGTTCCAGGCATCTGGTCATTACATAGATGTGGTTGTCAATGATGAAGGGACCTTTGTAAACGGATCCAAGATCATAGCCACCATCGATGCTTCAAATGGTGTGATTCACGTGGTGGAAGATGTATTTCTCCCACCAGCTGAAGAGTAATAAAATCTTGCCACAGGTATTCAAGCCTGTGGCACCTTTTCTATTCCCCCGGAATCCACATGTCACGGGGAGTTAGTCCCAGCTCACCGATCATCCTGATGGCATAGTCCATTCGTCCCAGGTTATCAGCCCTGACGTTGTTGGTACCGATAGTAAACATCACACCGGCTGCTTTGGCCTTTTTCAGGAAGGCCGGTGAGGGAATCTGTCTTCCGTTGTTGATCTCCAGAGCCACGCCGCTCTCCACCAGGGCAGCAACCACCCGATCGATCCGTTCATCGGTCCACAGGGCATCATACTGGTCATTAATCTCATCGGGCAGGTAGGTGGGATTCACGTAGATATCGATGGGTTCGGTAGTGACAATAGTGACGATCCGATCCACCAGCTGTTCCATGAAATCCTGGGGATCGCCCACCTCGGTCTCCTCCTTGATCCATGTGCGCATCCGTTTCCCCTTATCGTTGGTCCAGGTCATGGCATCGGTGAATACGTAGTCAAAACGCTCCCGGCTCTCGGGGGAAAACAGCTCCAGCCACTCCCTGCCTTCCGCCTGCATGGCAAACCAGGTAAAGGCAGAAGGTTTGTGGTTGTCCACAAACGCGTTTAGTTCCTCATCTGTCTCAAATCCCATCTTCAGCCCGCAGTTCACAGCTACTCCATAGGTATAACCATATTTGCGCGCCTGCGCCAGTGCCTGCTCCTCGGTCATCCCTCCCTTGAGGTGGGTATGCAGATCGATCAATGGAAAATTATCGGTGGCCAGGCGAACAATTTGCTCCTCGAAGACCAGGTCATCCGGAGGCGTCCCGGTGCTGGGGAGATCATCAGCCAGCATTTTTACCCTGATATTTTTATAGGCCACCGTGCTCCCAGGATCATGGCACTGGAAAGCGAAGGTCCCGCCTTCAGTATTCAGCCTGCGGCCCTGCCAGTCGTCGGGCCTCCATAATTGGGAGGGCTCGGTGTAATCCGATGCCAGCATATCGTTAATATAGGTCCGCACGGTCTTCCCCTGTACCACAATCCGGTAATTGAACCACTCCTTGTCGGGCACAACCTGCTTCCAGATGTTGCGTACGGCATAAATACTACCTGTCATCTTATGCTCCACATAATCACCCGGATTGGCCGGGGGATTGGCCGAATTAAAGACCTGGCACTCATAGCCACTGCCTGGCCAGCCCTCCTCCTGGTACTCCGTATGAATGTAAACCCCCGAGTTTGATCCGGGAGTGGTCATCACATCCACACTAAACTCAAAGTTAAGGAAGTTGTGATCCATTACGTCCCCTGTGTAAAAAAGGTGGGAACGCTCTCCGGCGGTGACAATAGCACCATCCTCGATCTTCCAGGAAGCACTGTTTTCGTTGGCGGTCCAGCCTTCCAGGCTTTCCCCGTCAAAAAGGGTGATCCATTCATCAGCGCTGCAGCCGGTAATTGCCACGAAAAGAAATAGAGAAATTATGATCTTAGAAAGTTTCATAGGGATAATTTTAGTTGTTGACCGATTGATTTGTAGATAAATGTACGAAATTGATACCCCTTCATGGTCGCATTTCCTGTTCCACTGAAAAATACTACATTAGGACATCAATCCAAAATCTGATACTTTTGAGACTTTCAAGACGAAATTTCATAATACAGGAGGCGCGACCGCAGCCGGAACCATGGTTTTGCCACCCCTGTTAAAATCATGCAATAACCTTCAATTATCCCCCGATGTGAAAAGCTATTTAGACCATTTTGAAGTAAGTCCAGAGATGCTGCAGAAAGTAATTACTGAGGCTATGTCGAAGGGCGGAGATTATGCAGACCTCTTTTTCGAACATACCATATCAAACAATCTCGGATTAGAAGACGGAAAGGTAAACAGTGCACATTCCAATGTCGATTACGGTGTGGGAGTCAGGGTATTGAAGGGCGACCAGACTGGTTTTGCCTATACCGAATCCACCAATTTGCAGGACATGCTGAAGGTGGCCATAACAGCGGCCAATATTGCAAACGATCCTGTCACTTTTCAAAAGAGTACTCTCGTTGAAAAATCGATCCCCAACTACTATAAGGTCTCCCAAAAATGGGAAAACTCAACGGTAGAGGAGAAGATTCCTTTCGTTCAGAAGTTGAACGACAGGCTGTTCGAACTGGATGAAAAAGTAACCAAAGCGAGGGTATTCCAGCGTGACGAAACTTCTTACGTATTGTTTTACAACTCCGAAGGCCTGCTCACCTCAGACTACCGGCCAATGGCAACACTGGGTGTCATATGTGTCATGGAGAAGGACGGGCATATTGAAAATGACTACAGCGCGCAATCGGTTCGCCAGGGATTTGAATTCCTGGATGACAACCTGGTGGAAGAGCTGGCCCAGGAGGCAATTAAAAAGACCAACTTCCTGTTTGGTGCCGGGAAACCCAGGGCCGGGGAATTGCCGGTGGTGCTGGGAGCCGGAGGATCCGGGATCCTGCTTCATGAAGCCATGGGTCACCCTTTTGAGGCTGATTTCAACCGGAAGGGTGAATCGATCTTCTCTGATAAGTTAGGAAAAAGCATTGCGAAAAACTTCATCAATATCGTTGAAGACGGAACCATGGTCAACAACCGGGGATCGCTCAATATCGATGACGAAGGCAATGATGTAAAAAAGGTCTACCTTGTTAAAGACGGAGTGCTTGAGAGCTACCTGCACGACCGGATCAGTGCCAACTATTATGGGGTAGATCCCACAGGAAACGGTCGCAGGCAGTCGTTCAGGCATGTTCCCCTTCCCAGGATGCGGATCACATACATGGAGAACGGCCCCCACACCACCGACGATATCATCTCCAGCGTTGATTATGGAGTTTATGTGGACAATTTTACCAACGGGCAGGTGAAAATCGGTGCAGGTGACTTCACCTTTTTCGTGAAGTCGGGTTACCTCATCGAAGGCGGAAAGCTGACCGAGCCTATCAAGGACATAAATATCATCGGGAATGGGCCACAGGCGCTGGCCGATATCACAATGGCAGCAGGTGATTACAAAACCGTTACTGGTACCTGGACCTGCGGAAAAGGCGGGCAATCGGTTCCTGTTGGAATGGGACTTCCCTCCATCCTGGTGAAGAAACTCACAGTTGGAGGAACCAGTGCATAACCCTGAAAATTATTGATCATGACCAAAGAAGAACAATACAGCATAACAAAATGGGTCATGGAACACGCCATTCAGAATGGTGCACAACAGGCCCGGGTAATCCTATACAACAACAACAGCAGCCAGATCGAGGTTAGGGATGAGAAGATTGACAAGCTTCAGGAATCCAACCGGATCGGAATGCAGATCAACCTTTACGTTGACAAGAAATACTCCAGCATCTCCACCAGCAGGATTACCAACAAGGAGGAGCTGGGAAAGATTATCGAAGAGGCCATAGTCGGAACCCGGTACCTGGCCGAAGATGAATTCCGGACACTTCCCGATCCCGGGCTCTACTACAAGGGTGACGGACCCGATCTGAAATCGGTGGACCCCAAATTCAATTCGGTTGATCCCCAGCAGAAAATCGAAAGTGCTTTCGCACTGGAAAAGGAGGTTCTGGGAACCGATGAACGAATCATCTCGGTCTCCACATCATACAATGACGGGATGAGCGGTAGCGTGATGGTGGCCAGCAACGGCTTCGAAGGAGACAGTGAAAACTCATACTACTCACTTTCCGCTTCAGTCTCTGTGACCGACGGTACGGCCCGGCCACAGGGGAACTGGTACAACTCCTCCATCTTCAGTGATAAGCTGGTCAGGAAAGATATCGGAAAGAAGGCGCTGCAAAGAGCGGTGGACCGATTGGGACAGGCCAAGATCGAATCCGGAAAGATGCCAATGATTGTGGAAAACAGAAGTGTCGGACAGGTGGTGAGGCCCATGATCTCTGCTCTCAACGGCAGCTCCATCCAGCAGAAACAATCATTTCTGATCGATATGATTGGTGAGAAGATTGGATCCGATCTGATGACCATCGTCGATGATCCCTTTATTGTATCGGGACGGGGCTCCAGGTTGTTTGACAGTGAGGGGATGGCCACTAAAAAGCGATCTGTAATCAAAAACGGGGTGCTTAAAACCTACTATATCGATACTTACTACGGTAAGAAGATGAAGATGGAACCCACCACGGGAAGCACCACCAACCTGGTATTTAAACCCGGTGAAAAGAATCTGGAGGGGCTGCTGTCCGGTATCGACCGTGGCATACTGGTAACCGGTTTTAACGGTGGTAACAGCAACCCGGTCACTGGCGATTTCTCTTACGGGATCGAAGGATTCCTGGTTGAAAATGGCAAGCTGATCAAGCCGGTTGCCGAGATGAACATCACCGGGAACTTCAAGCAGTTATGGAAGGAGCTGGTGGCCGTTGGCAGCGATACGGATCTCAGCCGTTCGTGGAGACTGCCCTCGATGGTTTTCGAAAACGTCGACTTTAGCGGTATTTAAACCAGGCAAACAACTTCTTCGGTATATTCTGTAATCCACATCCACATCATCCTCGCTTCAGGGTATAATAAAAATGTGAATAATTGCGCTGTCTGTTTTTGAGTCAATGTGCATATCCCTCACAAGGACAGTCAGCTCCAGAGGCTGGTCCGATGCAGTTTCAAAAGCAGCCAGATCCTTCACGGTCAGACTTCCCGTTTCATCGTCAATGGCAACCTGGTCATTGTCATTACCAGACAAAATGGAGTATAAGAGCAGCTGGTGGGCTTCCTCATCGGAAGCCTGGATCACTCCTATTTCTGTACCTTCTGTTGCTCCGGCCTGAATCTCAAAAGACTGATCCTCCACCACCGGTGCAAACTCGTTGAGGTCATTCAGTGAAACCGTCATGGTGGCAGTTGACTCCATGACCGGATCGCCATTGTCGGATACAACCACGGTGAACTTTATTTTTTCATTCAGTTCATAGTTGAGCAGGGCCGGATCAGCCACCGAGAGATGCCCTCCGTGGGAGTCAATCTCAAATGTTCCCCCCTCATTTCCTTCCAGGATGCCATAGGACAGAACAGTACCATTATCCAGGTCGTAGGCATCAACCACCCCAAAGATGGTTCCGGCAGACAGATTTTCATCTATGGTGAAAAACTGGTTCCCAACCTCAGGCTCGTTCAGGTTCCCGGTACATGACCAGGCTACTCCCATAAGAGCCAGGACGAATGCAATACCCTTAATCGCTCTCATTATCTACAATTTCTGGTGGGCCTCAGATAGCAGGCTGAGAGCGCAAGCGCTCCAGTTCTTTCAGTGCAACAGGCCCTATCTGGATGGCAAATTTACGGGGCCACGGATTCCTGGCCGAACGGTCCATGATCACTCCCGGAGGTGGCAAACAGATGAAATTACTGTTCTTCCATATGATCTTTTTCTCAACCACCTTCCCGGTCATATACTCACTGGCTTCATCTTCAGAACAGAGCAGCAGGCTTGAGATCACCTCTTCGCCCAACAGGATGATGGCATATGGATTGGCAATTTCAATCTCCTGTCGGATCCACGGTAGACTCTTGTTGGCGTACTCCATATACTTCGACCGGTTCTCTTTGATCTCCTTCCCCAATCGGTGATACTTCTTCACATGATCATCATCGAACAAGTACACCTTCACCAGGCTGGTGAGCCAGCAATGCTCCCTGGGAATCTCCAGTGTTTCCAGGATCACCTCGGAAAGCTCCTGTCCTGTAAAAGAGCTTCTTACCCTGGATCCATCGAAATAGGGTTCAATGGAGAAAGGGGCTGTTGCGTCACCCAGGGGAACATCGGGGATATCATTCTCAAAAAAAACCTTGGCAGCAGGCTGAGGACCAATCACCATAATCTTTCCAACAGCTGTTTCAATGGGAACAACAGTCCGAACCGGGTTGCCGTGCAGGTATGAAGTATCTTTGGGGAATTTAATGCTGTCGATATACTCCTTGGTGCATTTCTTCTGGTATTGATGTGTAGTCATAAGTACAGTTTCAATAATGTTCCAGCAACAAAGTACAATTTTCCTGGCAAAAAGTACCTATATGATGCGATAGTTAATGATTATTCAGGCTTAAAACAGAAGGCCGCAGGGGAAATCCCTGCACGGATGGTATCCACCGGAATCCCATCCGGAGAGTACCTGTATACCATGCCCCTTTGAACATAATCAATTGCATCGGAGATATATAACTCAGACGTTGATGGATCTACCTCAAGGCCATAATACCCGCCATTGAATCCTGCTCCGTAAGGGCTTTCAATAAACATTTCAGGCATATCGCTCTCCACAGGCATGTGGTAGAGATGCCGGTTCAGGAACCAGAGCGTGTCGCCGGGACCGTTGATCCTCAGTGCCAAAGGCTTATCACCGCTTTCAAACCTGTGTACAAGAGTCGCCTCCCTGGCTCCTGCCGCGATTTTCATTAAACCCGGCACCTGGTATCCGTAGGGACTCCCTTCAAACCCGCCGTCACAAAGCACCCAGAGGTTATGGAACCTGTCAAGCACCATGGAGTTGGGCTGCTTCAGTACCCGGATGGAATCAACTACATTATCTGTTTCGGAATCAATCACCAGCACCTGGTTATCAAAACTCCAGCAGTTGGTGTAGACATATTTTCCGTATTGCACCATCTGTTCAGTGGAGTGCTGATGGAAACCACCTTCAGGATTATTTACATCTATTGAACCGGTGACCTCCATGGTCCGGGGGTTGACAATCGTGATAGCCCGGGCATAAAGATCAGTCACATAAGCTTTTGAATCACTCACAAAATGGAGGTGCCGGGGAGAGGTAAGGCCGGTAATCTTCCCAACATACTTAAAGGTGGAGGTGTTGATCACATAGATCCTCCCGCTGTTGTTAACCACCACGTAACCCAGGCTGTCCCTGAGGGTCATTGAAAAAGCCACATCTCCAAGCGGTAGCCCGTTTGTAGAGTAGAAAATATCATTGAGCACCTCGCCACTCTCCATATCATAGAAAGAAAGGGAAGCATTCCCGTAAGTAAAATTCCCCTCATTGAGCACAAATAAACCCTGTGGCTTATCCACCGACAGCCGGTCAAAATCCCACAACTCGTCATCCTTCATGCAGGAGGAGAGCGTTGCAAGCAACAGCAATAGCAGTGGAAGCAGCCGCATGAGTCGATTATAATTTGAATTTGAAAACAAGTAGAAAATTTCTTCCCGGCATGGGGCGATAGAGTACCGAGTGATAGGCTTCATTAAAAATATTGTAGACCTTCAGCTCTGCTGTCAATCCCACGTTTTTGATCCGGAACTCACAGCCTACTGCCACATCATTCATGAAATAAGGGTAGAGCCAGTCGCGCCGTGTAAGATCATTGCTGGAGGTGGTGTACCTTTCACTGTAGGCGTTATACTGGTAGGTGAAAAAGTAGTTCCTGAATCCCAGGTTAAGCATCATGTTCCCAGAGTGCAATGGTATATATACCAGCTGTTTACCATATGATTCATCGCCCCAGGCCATTGAATCTCCAAGGTTTACTGAACGGGTATAGGCATAGGTTCCTGATACCCTGTACCTGAATTTCCGGATCTCCCCGCGCAGACTCAGGTCATATTCCACCCCGGTGCTCATCACCTCTCTGATGTTAATGGGTTCAAGGGTCATCCGGGACGAAGGAATCCACATGATCCAGTTTTCAATATGAGAACGGTACCATGTGAGGCCGGTATTCAGCTGGTGGCCCACCACCAGTTTCTGGTACTCCAATCCCGCCTCCATGGTAAATCCCTTCTCAGGAAGGAGGTCGGGATTGCCATTAGGTTGCCAGTATAGATCATTGAGTGTGGGCTGGTGATAATTCCTGGCCACGCTGGCCTTAAGTACCAGCTCCTTTCCCTGTACAATCCGGTAATCAAGTCCCAGGAAGGGAATGAAGGGCGCCCTCTGTCCGTCAACCCACTCCTGCCTCAACATCAGGTTCAGGTTCAGGCGCTTCCCGAAGCTCTTCCTCACCGCTCCAAACATGGAAAGCTCACTGCGCTGTTTTTGGTATCCTATCCCACTTACTGTATCCCGCGTATTCACATCCAGGTGGTTCATATCCATCTTCCCCTCCACCGAAAAATCCGGCGTAAAATCGTACTCCCAGGAAAGGGTATTAAGAAAACTGTTTTGATGGCTGATGGACCAGACATCGGGCTCAAGTCCAAGGCCCGGAATCTGTCTTAATTGTTGATAATCCATCTGCTTACCGGAGTATCCCGAACGTAGCATGAAATTTCCAAAGGGTGAGTAATATTTCCACCGGGCAACCACCCTGTGATCCTCATGATCCTGTTTATTCAGATTGGCATTTTCGGGTCCCTCGTAGCTTGTGGGCCACGGTATTGCCCGTTCAGCGTACTGTCCCCAGTAAACCACCGATAGCAGGTGGTTGGCATGGGGCCGGTAGTAAAGCTCCTGCACCAGTCCGTACCGCTTGTAGGATGCATTATCATTGGTGTCCAGCGGATTGGCCACCTCGCCGGTTTCCGGGTCCAGGTTTCCGATCCCACGGTTGATAAAGGTATAATCGTTCTTCGACTGGTTATGGTAGAGCCGGGTAATGCTCTTGATCTTCCGGTTACCCAGTCCCAGCTGCAGAAACTCATCAAAGGTGCTATAACTCCCCATACCATGGATATACCTTACCCCGGTATTTTCTCCCCAGTCGGGCCGGTTCTCAATATTGATGGATCCGCCAATCCCTCCTCCCCGGTCGGACAGGGAAGCAGCTCCGTGTTTAAGGGTCACATCATCGATTATATATACCGGAATCAGGGAAAAGTCAACCATTCCCAGCATGGGACTGTTTACGCTGATCCCGTTCCAGCTAACCTGCGTGTGTGAGGAGGCCGTTCCCCTAAAGGAGGCCGTTGCCATGGCTCCCCGCCCATTACTCTTAATAAAAACCGAAGTGTTTTCCGACAGGAGATCAGACAGCGAAAGACTCGCTTTCTCGCTGAGGATGGCGGTGTCAAGAACAGACTGTTTGACTCCTGCCTCCTCCTTCAAAAAGATACTTTCGGCGGTGACCTCAACTGCTTCGATGATAAACAGAGAGTCCCTGATGCCCTGAGGGAGCAGGGGAGCTGCCCACAGAAGGGCTGTGAATATCAACCAGGCTCGCCTCATCATCCTACTGTTTCAGAAGCCTGAGCCACGCTGCATTTGTTCCGTCATCAACCTTGAGCAGGTAGACCCCGGGCAGTAGTTCTCCACATTCAATTCCCATCCCCTCCCGGTAAACCGGGATCTTTTTAAGCATTCTGCCCGAAGCAGTAAAGAGAGTGACCGCTGCGTTCTCAACCCCTGCAATACGAACCAGATCACCGGCAGGGTTTGGATAGAGCCTGGGAGCTAAAGAGGCTATTGCTGCATCGCCTGAAGTTACCTGGAAAGGAATGATATGCGTGGAGACTGAAGCATGCAGGAGAGGTTCCTCATCCACCGTAGCGGAAATGGTCAGGGAGCCGGTACCAAAGATTTTCAGCTGTTGGTCCTCATCCACCACGGCCCACTCCTGGTTGCTTCTCCACCTGATGATATTGCCCTCCACGGGCCTTCCATGCCGAAACAGCAATCCTTCCATCCGGACCGAGGCGGTATCCATCTCGGGCGGAAGGTCTTTTATGACCAGCCGGGCCAGGTTCCCATTTATCCCGGGCTCAGGGGCTACATCCACTGCACCGGTAATCTCGGTGGAGACCTCACCCAGGTACCCTCCCTGGTGCAGGATTCCGCTCTGAACCTTTACAAAATGAATCCTCTCCAGCTCCACATAATCACCCTCCTTGTTCACCGCCCAGTTGATATCAAAGGCATCTCCGCCTGAATTCTCCACTTCCGTAGTAAAGGGATTATCAGGCAGGGTGTAAGGGGCACTCCCGCGACGCTGATTGTCAGCATATCCAAAAGCCCTTCGGGCTGAAACCAACAAAGGGGGATGGTTCACATCAACGGCTCCCTCCAGCAGAGTTCCTGTCAGGGTACAGGCATCGGCAGGGACGCCCGGGAAAGAGTCCTGCAGCGGGTAGTAAGGCTGAAGATGGATACTGTTTGCCATGATCTTACCATGGTTTCCGGAAATATCCTCCCAGGGTACATCAGTTGCAACAGGATTACCAGGGTTTGTATAGGTAACACTGTAATTCCGTTTGGTAGAGGAGAAATAGTAATCGCTACCCGCAAGTTCATACCAGGTATCATCGGCTGCCCCGTTCCCGTTCTCATCTTCCATCACAAACACAACACCCGGTTCCGACCAGTCGGTCATGGGATTACCAAAGATGGTGAAATCCACCCCGAAAGGATTGTCAGGATGGTTTTCAACCGCTTCTTCAAATCGAAAAATCACACTGCCCCCGAATGCTCCCAGGCTGAGTGATCCGCTTACCCCGCCCACGATAGATTGTGCCGATTGGGGAGTTCCCCACGGGGATTCGTTGATGAACTGACCAGGCGCCGGGGTATATTCCAGAACTTCAGAAATATACTGCGCCTCAGCCACGTACACAGTGAGCATGCTCAGGGTAAATATGCAGATCCTTCGTAACACAGATTTACAGCTTTTGTATCATTTTGCTGATCACTCCACTGCTGTGCCTTATCCTGATAATATAGGCACCTGAGGGCTGACTGCTGATATCGACACCCTGTCCGGAAAGCAACTGCGGGATGCAATATACCTCCGTTCCGGTGATGTCATAAATGCTTACATCCAGCTCTTCGGCTGTGCTGAATGCGATCATAAACCGGCCATCGGTAGGATTCGGGTAGAGTTCAATTTCAGCTGCCGGACTGTTCTCCAATCCATCAATGAGTTCCAGGGTAATAGTAAACGTATCCACCGCAGAAAGTCCTCGCAGGCTTCCTTCAACCACAATCTCAAAATCCTCAAAAGTAGACTTCGTTAATCCAAAAGTTTGTATGGAAAGCTCATCGCCCGAAATAGAGACCATCAATGGAGCCTCTGTGTTTTCGGATAAAAGCGTTTTCACAATCAGGGAATCCTCATCATCCGGATCGGAGAACACTTCACTGAGGTCAACCACTTGCCCGGTCCCATCGGCAACAATGTCCATATCGGGTAATGGATTGGCCACATAGGGAGCCGCATCGCCAACGAATTCCAGGTGAACAATAAATGTATCCACTGCAGAGAGTCCGCCCAGGCTTCCTTCCACCACAATTTCAAAATCCTCAAAAGTAGACTTCGCAGGTGCATATGTTTGAATGCTTAGCTCGTCGCCTGAAATGGAAACTTTCAGGGGAGCCTCCGTGTTTTCGGATAACAACACTTTCACTATCATGGTATCATCATCATCCGGATCGGAGAACACCCCGCTGAGGTCTATCAAATGCTCAACCCCATCGTTAGCTATGTTCATATCCGGTATCGGGTTGGCAACAAAAGGAGCCGCATCGGGAAGGAGATGGAGGTTGTCCATGCAGAAATAGGCCGGAGTATTCATTCCCCATTCTCCCACATCACTGGACTCCAGTCCAAAGTGCAGGCTGTCCACTTTCCCAAAGGAAGAGAGGTCCACCCACTGCCAGGTTTTAATGATATAGTCATTTTCCGGTTCATTAAAACGGTAATCAGCCAGGTAATATTCAATGGTATCAGTCGATTCGCTCCCGGAAAATCCCCAGACTGAAAGCATGAAGTAGTCAGGATCGGTTCCATCATCTCCTCCAAACTGCTTTGCAGCCCAGTCGCCCTGTTCCATGGAAAGAGTAGCGTAGGTGGAATTGGTCACATAAAAACCTTCAGGGGCATAGGCCTTTTCCGGAAAGTCAATCATAACCGGGCCAAAGCGGCTGCTTACTCCGTAGATTCCGTTGGAATCATCCCCACTGTCAAAACCCTCTCCGGTAATGGCACTGTACTGGTTTGTGAAACCGGGGGTAGTCACATCTGAAGTGTTGGAATGTGCCCATCCGCTCCATGAGAAATACTCCGCATTGAATTCGTTGTAAAAACGGGCCAGACCGGACGAGAAATTACCCGTACCGTCAGAACCATTCCAGTAGCTCTCTTGAGCCAGGGTAAGATCTTCAAAATCTGAAAGCACTGTTTCACCTTCAATGTTGGGCCAGCTGCCCACCAGGGTATTCCCGGTCACACTCATACCGCCACTGGTGGCCTCAACAACCAGGTTCGACTGTCCGGCCAAACCAAAGGTCCCGCTCAGGGAGTTACCATCGACAATGAGAGCAGCTACCGACTCATCCGACATCACGGTAATTTCAAATGTCATACCCTCGGGATCGTCCAGGTCTGTAAAATAGGCTGTTAAATCAATGGGATCAATTGTTCCCGACTCATACCCGGTGATCACCGGCAGAGGAGCAGTAAGAAGCGGGTGATAGTCACTGGAATGCAGATCGGCAACCGACTGGCCGTAACCAAGGATGTAAAGGCTGTTACCCAGAGTGGGGACTGTATAGTCGCCCCTGGACTTTAACATTCCAAGCCATTCGGCCGACACAGCAAGGGTGTCATAGTTGGGGCCATCCCCCGGGGTTCCGTTCCATTGTGCCAGTACCTGGGTACCACCCATCTCGTTCATAGTAAAGATCACATGTCCCCCTGCATCCACCTCACAATCGTATGCACCCATGGGAATGTCTGCAAGCTTTACGGCATCAGCGAGTGTAAGAGGAGTGGCACCAATGGATCCAACAACTGCTGCAACATCAGTGTTGCTCCAGCGGTAGAGTGCGTTGGCTTCGGTCAAGGAGGAGGTTCCATAATAAAGGTTTCCAAGTGCATCAACTGCCAGTCCGGCCGAATTACCACCTGTCTCAACAATCTTCCGGTGCAGGTCTGATCCGGTAGTGTCCAGAACAAAAATCCCCCCGGGGGTTGCATAATCAACATTATTCAAGCCTGATACAAGGATGGAGTCACCCCAGAATATCATATCCCAGTTGGAAGGCATCTTTGCCTCCAGGAACCAGATACCCGATTCCACATCGATCCTGTAGATTCTGGAATCGCTGTTGTCCAGGTTGGTATAACCCGCCCAGATGGAAGATTCGTCGGCCGAAACATTCAAAAAACTGGGGAAGGTATTCACATTGTAATCCGCAGGTTTAGGATATGTATTCGTTGCTATGGCAAGCAACGGATCAACCTGGTAGATATTGAGCCCGTCGCTGTAATAAAAATATTGCAAGCTTACATCGAACGTCTGAACGGTCAGTACTTCGGGAGAGAAATAGGCCACTTTTTGGCCTCCTTCAGGAGTCAGATAGCGTTGTCCCAACAGTGTTAAGGCCATCAGAAACAGCCCGGTAAGGGTAAAATAAAATTTCTTCATTTTGCTACGATTTTAATGGCACAATATTTAAAATGCGCAGCGAGCGATAGTGAGACGAGACCAATGACAGAATTATGATCAGCTTCCCGTTCACCGCGGGCTGCAAAAACTCATGATGTCACTGGCAGGTCTTCTGACTTATCCGGGCTTCTGAAACCTTCCCATTCTGATCCCGGCCGGGACCATCTGAACAGTGGTTTGCTTTCAGAAACCATTATACATGGAAATCTTGCCTTGGTAAGATTTCAATATATGGATTCACAGCAGCGGGAACTGTTACCGATTCTAACGGTATTCCCTTTTCATTCCTCCGGCAATGCCGGTATCTGGAAACCAATGATTAAACAAAAGTAAGAAATAATATCTTATGGAGTCCACCCGTAATCCACATATTCCCAATCAACTTCCTCCCCCTTCAGATGAAGTAGCATGAAACCCTCCTGTGGAAGGCTCTCTGGTTTACTATTCCACCAGCGTCCGCAAACAGCGCCACCAGTAATAAAATGGACCTGGTTCTGTACAAAGATGTCTTCAATGAAATGAAGGTGACCCTGTAAAACCAACCTCAGGTTGTGATCCAGGAAGAGCCTAAGCACCTCCAGCGAATTGTTAATAACAAGTCCCTCCGGGTTGGCTGTCATCGATCCGCTGCCAAGCTGAGTTGAAGATGTAATAAATGGAATATGAGCACTCATGGCCAGCGGAGTCTTTTTGTCCACTTTTTCCAGGTCCTTTTTCAGCCAGTCGATCTGCTCCTGGTCAATCCGCCCGATATAGTGTCCGTCATCTCCCCTGTAGATGGCATCGAGAACAATGAAATGCCAGCCCTTATGATCGAAAGAATAGAATCGATCGCCCATCCGCGATTCAAACATCTTCTTACCGAACTCGGGATGTTCCTCAATCCCCTCCTCATCACGATGCCAGCCATACATCTCGTGGTTTCCCACTGTGTTGTAAACAGGCATGTTCAATCCGCCCGACACCTTTTTGTAGAGCTTGTAGACCGAATCGGCCCTGCCGTAGGATTGGTTGAGTACATCCATCACCAGGTCACCCCCGGTGAGCACAAAATCAGGCTTGATAATATTGATAGTATCAATTGCCTTCTGAAAACCCGCCACCGCATTGAGTTCGGGCTGCAGGTGAATGTCGGTTAGAAAGGCAAAGGTAAATCCATCCTTTTCACTGGCTTCAGGTGCCTTGGGTGTCCTACACCCTGCCAGTAAAAACACTATAGTAATAATAAACAGAACTGAGTTATTCATTGGAGTATGTTTCATCCCTAAAAGATACAAATTAAATCATCCATTGTGATGAAAAAAATATTTCAAGTCAATGAAGAAATAATAGGGTCGTAGTTGAACTATTGCGATTACAATCGCGAGAATTTTTTGTAGGTCAGGCTTCGCCACAGCCATTCAAGTGGACCTAGCCTGAACCTTCTAAGCCACAGGGTGGACAGAAGCAGCTGGACAATCCATAATCCAAGGACCATCAATAACAGGTATTTCCGCTCCACGCTTCCAAAGAGTCCCCAACCGTGACCGTAAAAGATCGTGGTACAAACCAGGGTCTGGAGGATATAGTTTGAAAAGGCGGTACGGCCAACTGCAGAAAATCCATTGATGAACCGCTTCATACGTCCCGAATCTGAAATCAGCATGATAAGTCCGGTATACCCCAGCGCCACAGACACACTTCCCACATAATTGAACTGTCCGCCGAGGAACATGGAGTACTCCATTGTCCACCCCTTGAGAAAATTGATCCATACTCCTGCACCAGAGAGAAGATATCCCGAGCTCAGGCCAATAAAGGCCATACGTATGTAATAGGCACGCGGGCGGCCGCTTGTAAAGATATTCCATTTATGAAGCGCCATCCCAAGTAGCATCAGGGCCATCACCTGCCAGAAGGACCCCATGAAGAAGAGCCCGGTCTGCATAAAGATTGTGGCGGGAATCCGTACCTCCATCTGCTCCAGCCAGCCGCCTCTGTAAACATCCAGGTGGTGTTGAACAGTCTCTGCAACGGGTCTCCAGCTCTCAAGGGTGGACAGTACAGCCTCCCGCGGCCAGAAGGGCATGGACCAGGCCAGGAGTCCATCAACGACAATGGGTACCAGGAAAAAAGCCAGTGCAAAGCGAATCAGAAGGGCCGGCCGTTTGTTTCGGAAGAGGAACAAAAGCATACCACACAGACTGTAGCTAACAAGAATATCTCCCATCCACAGGAGATAGCCGTGCATCAGGCCAAATATCAGAAGCCACCCCATACGCCGGTAGTGAAGCACTGTGCAGTTCAACCCCTTTCTCTCGGCACTTTGTGTAAAAAGCAATACCCCTGCCCCGAACAGCATGGAGAAGATATTCATGAATTTACCCCTGGCCAGTATATGACTGACGATCCAGGCCCACCTGTTCAAACCCTCCAGGTTACCATAGGCTGTCGGATTTATATAAGCTGCTGAAGGCATGGAGAAGCTCTGAATATTCATGATCAGGATGCCGGCTATGGCCACACCCCTCAGCAGGTCAAGAGAGACTATTCTTTCCTTGGAAATCACAACAGAAAGTTAAAGGAAATCTGACTTAGAACAAAGCCACTCCCAGTTTGTTTCCGCGAGTAATCCAGCAGGTAAATGTCTTAATATCAAAATAGAAATAAGGTGTTTGACTATGCCCGGATAAAGGGCTATTAACAATAGGTTGAAAGCAGCTATTCCTGTATGGATACCCAGGTCAGGTACAATCTGTAGGCAAGCGACATCACTATGGAACCCAGGAAAAGACCAATGAACCCGAATGCCGCAAATCCACCCAGTGCACCCAGAAAGATCACCAGCATGGGTACCTTCGATCCCTTCCCGTAGATCATGGGTTTCAGAACATTATCAATCATTCCCATCACCAGGAAATAGAGCATCCAGAGAACCGCAGGAAGGGGATCCATAAAGGCGAAAAGGTAGATGATCAGGGGTATATTGAACAGCAGAACCGGAATCTGGGCAATGGACATAACCAGCAGCAGCACAATCCATACGGCTGCAAGTGGAACACCGGCCATGATCATCCCCACCCCCATCAGTGTGGTCTGGAGCACTGCCACACCAAGTACGCCGGTGGCCACGTTGCGGATGGTAACCAGCGAGATATCCAGAAACTCGTCCCCCCTTTTACCCACAATCTTACGAAAGATCTGCCTGCCCGAGTCAGATCCCTTTTCAAAAAAGATCAGGAAGATTCCGGCAATGATGATGGAAGCCGCAAACTGCAGAATACCCAGCCCGGTGCTTGCCAGGGTTCCCAGTAATTTTTCGCTCCAGGTGGCGATCTGGGGAAGGTAGCCCTTCAGCGATTCACCCAGGTTTTCGGAAAACTCCAGCCAGTTCTCATAGAGCCATGGACCGATCAGCGGCCAATCTGCCACCGACTCATGCGGGGGCGGAATGTAAACCGATCCCTCTTGTAAATAATCCGCCAGGAATTTAACTCCTTCCACCAGCTGATTCACCAGCCAGATGCTGGGAAGTCCAAGAATGGAAAGAGCAACAATAGTAAGCAGGACGGAGGAAAGCTTATTGCGTTTGCCAAACAATTTCCGCAAATACATGAACACTGGGAACAGGATGATGGCAATGATCACTCCCCAGATCAACATGCTCAGAAAAGGCTTGAGCATCCTGAAACAGAGGTAGATCACCAGAAACAGGGTACCCACCTTCAGGATCAGGTCGATGGCAATGTTCACATACCTGTTGTTGTCCGTCTCCGGCTTATTCTTATTGCTGGCCATGATTGTGAATAAAATTATGTCTAAGATATGGATTCTGACTGAAAATATTGTCGCCTATCTCCGGAAGAAAAGTGATTTCCTTACTTGCAGAGGTTCCTTCCGACCGGCCGCTGGAATTCGTAAAAACCGGACTGTTGAAAATGAAGGGGGAGTCTCTGTGCTTGAAACTACCTGATTTTTAGATCCCAACCATTATTACTACCTTTGCGCCCATCTGCAAATGAAGGGATTAAAGCACATATCGGTTCTGCTCCTGGTCAATATTTTCATATTGATTGGTCACAGCCTTGTACCGCATTACCACCATGTGGCATCGCCTACTCACCCTTCATCCCATGAATGCCCCGAGGGCACTCATGAACATCACGATGAAGATGCGGGCAACAAACATTGCCACGCATTTAACAACATGCATTTTGTCCAGTACAATCAATCGGCTGTTCCCGCTCCCATGGGACTATCCTCCATTGTACTGATATCAGATCCGGGACCGGAACAGGAACCATGCGGCAGCATCACCGCTGCGCTACAACTCTTCCTGAAACCACCCATTCTATCGCCCGAATTGACAGGGATCCTCTCCCTGCGGGGCCCTCCAGCGCGCTCTTAATCCGTTGCCGGCCAGTCAATTGCCATGCCGACATACAGGAATAATTCGCTCTGATTTCATTTATAAATATTCATCTTATGTACAGATATTTAATTGCACTTGCTCTGCTTATGACATGGGGGTGCCAGCAAAATCCGGAAGGATCAATCCAAACCGATGAGCACGATCATGCTCACTCAGGTGAGAGTTTACAATACACACTGTTCAATGAAAACGCAGAGTTTTTTATTGAACATGAACCCCTTGAAGCCGGCGAGGAATCTGAATTCCTGGTGCATACAACCAGGCTCGATACATATAAACCATACCATTCTGGTAATGTGACCATTGAGATAGACGGAGTTTCAGTCACCTCGGGAAATCCCCATCAGCCCGGCATATTCCATGTTCCGTTTATACCACGGAAAGCGGGAGCATTCCATTTGAACATCTCATTGCAAACCGAGGGATCTGTTGAGCAGATAAGCGGTCACGTGCATGTGGAAGATCATGAAGAGGACCTGGCTAATGCTGGCTCAGGACATGCTCACGAGCCTGCGCCCCTGGGTGAGATCATCTTTCTGAAAGAGCAGGCCTGGCAAAGTGATTTCCGGGTGGATGAGGTCCTGAATGGAGCCTTCCATACCGTCATCCTCACAAGCGGTGAATTCATGCCCATGCCCGGGGAGAAAAAAAACATCACGGCCACTACCCGGGGAATGGTGCATTTCACAAATCCACAACTGGTACAGGGTGCTGATGTAGAGAGAGGTCAGCTTCTTTTTACCATCAGCTCTGAAAACCTGGTCGAAGACAATTTGAATGTGAGGTACCAGGCTGCAAAAAACAAACTGGAAAAAAGCCGGGGGGAATACTACCGGCACAAAGGGCTTTATCAGAAGGAAGTCATCTCTGAGCGTCAGTACGTGGAATCGCAATCCATTTATGTGGAGGACAGCCTGAACTATTACAATCTGGAAGCACATGTTTCGGACGATGGCATCCGCATCGTGGCCCAGGCCTCGGGTAGCCTGCACGAACTGGGTGTGTCCGACGGGATGTATGTCACAGAGGGCACGATCCTTGCCATCCTGTCGCCCGACAGGAACCTGATGCTCAGGGCAGACCTGCCACAGCACTATTTTAATTACAGCCATGAAATTACAACAGCTCATTTCAGACCCGCCTACTCGGATCAGGTCTTGTCAGTGGACGATTTGCAGGGTAAACTCCTGGCCACAGGACATTCGGTCAAGGAAAACGATCATTACCTGCCGGTAAATTTCCTGCTGAAGAACAATGGCAGCCTGCTGGAGGGAGCCTTCGCTGAAGTCTACCTGATTGCAGGAATCCGAGAACAGGTCATTAGCATCCCTACCACCGCTTTAGGAGAGGAGCAGGGAGGCAAATATGTTTTCGTCCAGGTAAGCGGAGAGAGCTACAGTAAACGCCGGATCACTATTGGTGACATCGACGGACGCAGGGTTGAGGTTCTCGTGGGACTACAGACCGGGGAACGGGTAGTCACACGGGGTACCATGCTGGTTAAGGCCGCCTCCCTGGATACCGGGGAAATTATTGACGGACATTCACATTAAAACCAGGAGTTATGCTGAACAGATTTATAAAATACTCCCTGGATAACAGGATGTTGATCATTTTCATGTCGGTACTCATACTGGCAGGCGGAATTTTCACAGCCAGGGAAATGGAAATTGACGTGTTTCCCGACCTCACTGCCCCCACGGTGGTGGTGCTGACCGATGCCCATGGAATGGCTGCCGAAGAGGTGGAGACGCTGGTAAGCTTCACCATCGAATCCTCTCTAAACGGTGCTACTGGAGTAAGGCGGGTTCGTTCTTCCTCCTCATATGGCTTTTCAATCGTCTGGATTGAGTTTGAATGGGACATGGAAATTTACAAAGCGCGGCAGATTGTCAGTGAGAAGCTGCCCACCATCGCGGCCCAACTTCCCGCGCACATCCCAACACCCATCCTGGCTCCCCAGACTTCCATCATGGGTGAAGTCATGCTGGTATCGCTCAGCTCAGATTCCCTGAGCATGTTCGACCTGCGAACCATTACAGACAAGCAAGTCCGCCAGAGGCTGCTATCGGTAAGTGGTGTGGCCCAGGTAGTGGTTATCGGGGGACTGAGCAAGCAGTACCAGATCCTGGCCGATCCGCTAAAAATGAAATATCACGACGTCACTCTGGAAGAGTTGATCGCCACCGCTGAGAACACCAACAGCAATGCCTCCGGGGGAATCATCAACCAGTATGGGGAGGAGTATGCCGTACGGGCCACCGGGCGTTCTACCAATCCGGCCCAGATCGGCTCATCGGTCATCAAAATCCGGAATGAAAAACCTGTGAAGATCTCCGATGTGGCAGAGGTGAAAATCGGTCACCCCGACCAGGTTGGTGATGCCTATCTGAACCGGGAAGAGGCGGTCATTATGACCATTCTGAAGCAACCTGAAGTGAACACCCTCACCCTGACACAGGATGTGGAATCAGCACTCGAAGAGCTGGAGGCCGGTCTGCCAGCCAGTCTGGAGATTAATTCACGGATTTTCCGGCAGGCCGATTTCATCGACACGGCTGTAAGCAATGTGTTCCGGGTACTGGTTGAGGGAGGGCTTTTTGTGACCCTGATCCTCTTTCTGTTCCTGCTGAATGTTCGAACCACACTGATCTCCCTGCTGGCCATCCCCTTATCACTGATCCTGTCGATGATCACCCTGCAAGTGCTGGGACTGACGATCAATACCATGTCGCTTGGAGGTATGGCTATTGCTATCGGGGCTCTGGTGGATGATGCCATCATCGATGTGGAAAACGTTCTGAAACGACTGAAGCAAAATCATCGGAAGCCAAAGGATGAACAGAAGAATCATCTCCAGGTAATCTATGAAGCTTCTGTGGAAATCCGTTCTTCCATTGTCCAGGCCACACTGATCATCATTGTCTCCTTCATTCCCCTCTTTTTCCTGTCCGGGATGGAGGGCCGGATGCTTAAACCCCTGGGAATCACCTTTATTGTTTCACTACTGGCCTCATTGCTGGTGGCCCTGACCCTGACCCCCGTGCTTTCCAGCTATATGCTCACCGGCCGGAAAATGCTGGAACGTGACGAACGCGGTGGAAATCCGCTGGTTCAACGCCTTAATAACTGGTATAGGAAAGCGCTGGAGGGACTCATTCGGTGGAGGGTGCAGGTCCTCATCCTGGCAGGTGCCCTTTTTGTCTTTGCCCTGGTGCTCTTCTCCCGCTTCGGGAACTCCTTCCTTCCTGAATTTAACGAAGGCACCCTGACCATTACAGCAGTGACCTTCCCCGGGGTAAACCTGAAGGAGAGCAATCAGATTATCGACCAGATCGACACGGAACTCATGCAAATCCCCGAAGTGGCTTACGTGAGTCGTCGAACCGGGCGGGCCGAACTAAACGAGCACAGTCATGGCGGAACCAACTCGGCCGAGATCGATGTGCCTTATACGCTGGGAAAGCGCGATCACGAAGCCTTTATGGAAGAGGTACGGGAACGGCTTGGCCACGTACAGGGGGTAAGCCTGAATATCGGTCAGCCACTGGGTCACCGCATCGACCATATGCTTTCTGGTACCCGTGCCAGTATAGCCATTAAACTATTCGGTACAGACCTGGGAACCATGTATCGCAAAGCCAATGAAATCAAGAGTGTACTCAGTAGTATTCCCGGATTGGTGGACCTGAATGTAGAGCAGCTGGTGGAGGTGCCCCAGATCCAGATCAGGCCCCGCCGGGAGATGCTGGCCCGATACGGAATCTCCCAGAATCAGCTCACCGAATTCGTTGAGACGGCCATTGCCGGGGAGAAATATGCCGAAGTCTATGAAGACAACCTGAATTTTCCTCTGGTGGTTCGCTACGCTGAACCATTCCGCAACAGCAAGGAATCCCTGGAGAATGCGCTGATCGACACTTACGACGGTAACCGGGTACCCCTTCGCTATGTGGCCGATGTGGTCTCTACAAGCGGACCCAATACCATAAACCGGGAGAATGTGCAGCGCAAGCTGGTGATCTCGGCTAATACGGCCGGGCGAGACCTGGGGAGCGTGGTAGGGGAAATTCAGTCCACCATCGAAGCTGAAGTAAACCTGCCTGAAGGCTACCGGGTACAGTACGGCGGACAATTTGAAAGTGCCAGGCGGGCATCCCGTACCCTGTTGATTACCTCCCTGCTGGCCATCCTGGTGATCTTCATGATCCTTTACCAGGAGTTCAAAAGCGGTAAACTGGCCGGAGTAATCCTGCTGAACCTGCCCCTTGCGCTGATCGGAGGGGTCTTTGCCATATGGGTAAGCAATAAGGTGGTTAGTATACCTTCCATCATTGGCTTCATTACCCTTTTCGGGATCGCCACCCGCAACGGCATCCTGCTGGTATCCCGTTACATCCAGCTTGGGAAAGATGGTCTGCCGCTGAAGGATACCATTATCCAGGGATCGGCCGACAGGCTCAATCCCATTTTGATGACAGCCCTGGCTTCGGCCCTGGCACTGATTCCCCTGGCGCTGGGAGGCGACAAACCGGGAAATGAGATTCAGAGCCCCATGGCCGTGGTGATCCTGGGTGGACTGCTCACCTCCACCCTGCTCAACCTGATGGTGATCCCTGCAGTTTATTACCTGATCGAAAAGAAGAAATCATGAAAAAACGACATATCATAAGTATAGCGCTAATCCTGGCCGCATCGTCCTATACCAGGGCCCAGGAGTCCGACACACTGATGAAACTGGTGCTGGAACAAAACCGTAGCCTGAAGGTGGCCCGGGAAACCTTCCGGACGGCTATTCTCAGGGCCGGGACCGGGAACACACCAGCCGATCCTGAAGTGGAGTTTGGCTACCTGTTCGGGGAACCAGCCAATCTCGGTAACAAGATCAATATCGTGGTCAAACAACAGTTGGACTTTCCCACCTCCTATGCCCACCGTTCGAAACTGAAAAAAATCCGAAGCTCCCGGGCCGAGCTGGAGTACCTCCTTGTGAGGCAGGAAATCCTGTCCGAAACCCACCGTCTATGGATTGAACAGCTCCACCTGAACCAGCTATCGCTGCTCCTGAATGAGCGCCTGGGGCGGGCCAAAACTATCCGGGACCATGTGCAGGCCATGATGGAGGTGGGGGAAGTGGGGCCCATGGAATACAGCCAGGCCAACCTGATGCTCGCCTCCGTGGAAGGTGAGTACGAAGAGGTGCAGTCGGAGCAGGAGAACAACCACCTGGCCCTGCTGGAAATGACCGGGGGAACAGGGGTGGAAATTGGTGATACCCTTTTCCCGAAGCCTGTATCCATCCTGGAGGACAGCCTCCTGGCAGCCTACCGCACTGGACCCGGGGCCCTCCTGCATCAACGGGGCAGAGAAGAGAAGGAGAGTGAGAAGAACCTGGCCCGCAGCCAGCACCTGCCTAAGTTGTCGGCCGGCTATTTTTCCGAAGTAGTCCCTACAGAAGCCTTCCGGGGTTTCACAGTGGGGATCTCGGTTCCCCTCTGGGAAAATACCCGCACCGTGAAGACTGCCCAATCGGCCCTGATTCAGTCGGAAGCGGAACTGGACCAATACCTCTATGCACAGGAGAAGGAGCTCAGACAAAAAATCAACGCCCTGGAAAATCTTCATTCAAGGGTGGAGAAACTGGAAGAGGCCCTGGGGTCGGCAAACAGCCTGAACCTCCTGGCCTCATCCATGGAAAGTGGGGAAATCTCCTTATCAGAGTATTTCTATACCTCGGACTTCTACTTCAGGAACCAGCAATTGCTGCTCCGCTATAAGCGGGACCTGCTGGCCCTTGAAGCGGATCTGTTAAAGATTTACCTTTAGGAATTTAGTTGTGTTCATGGCCGCCGCCTTCATGGCTGTGGCCGTGCTCACCATCTCCTTCATGGCTATGCTCACTGCCTCCTTCATGGTTGTGTTCGCCACCACCAACTTCTGCATGAGTTGACCAGCTTTCAAACTCCTCACCTTCAGCAGAGAGTTTGACTGATCTTTTCTCGCCGGGAGCAAGCTCAACCTGGGTATTAGGACCAAGTTCAGAGCCATTGGAGAGATGAACGTCCACCCTCACACGATCCAGGATCTCATCAGACACATTCTCAACGGTGCCGGTAAAGGCCACGCCTTCTGAATCATACGAAAGAACCAGGTGGGTCCCTTTTCTCACCTCATCATACACCTGGTCGAGTGATAGCTGCGTTACGGATTCTTCACATTCATCACCATCGTGTTCATGAGTTTCATGTTCTGCCTTGTGGGTGGCAGCTTTTTCCTGATCCTGAGCTTTGGGATTGTTGCTGCAAGCGATCAGTCCGATTGCTAACACAACAGCGACTCCAAACAATAGATTAATTGATTTATTCATCCTGCAAAAGTAATAGATTTTATGTCCTGTCTCTATTTCATGGTTTCAGACAGGGCCATGGGATAGACCTTGCGCAGTTCCCGCTGGAGCTCATCACCCAGCTTGTCGTAAGGTGCGCCGTACTTCTCCTCGGCCAGGGCGATCCGGAATGAGTAGACTACGTTGTAGATCATATCCACCGTTTCCACATACTGTCCATAAGGTATGCTACCGTCATACTCCAGGGAAATGACGTACCTGTTATCGCCGGTATTCCGGATGAATTCCTTCAGGTTCTGATCCACAGCCCGGGGGTTGGTGTTCCTGGCCGAAAGGTCGATGGTGTGAACCTTCCCACCTTTCTTTTCGACCTCAGCCTTGTCCAGGAATTTCGCATTTTTGGGAGGCAGAAGCCTGGGAAGAGCCACAGCATGATATAGTAACGGCGACAACTCCATATCTCCGTGCGGATATCCCCCTTCAGCAATATGCAGGGCCCCTGATTTCCTCAACTCCTGTCTTACCTGGTCCACCAGGACCATGGGGATGCTTCTGTCCACAAAGAACAGGGCGGTTATGGAGCGCTGATCAAGCTTATTAAGCTTGCTCTTCTCTTTTTCCACCAATTCTCCCAGGTCCAGCAAATTAAAGGTCTTTCCATTAAAGGTCAGGGTCGTACCTCCCCTGGGATCCTTTCCATAACAGATTCTGTACAGAAGGTTTTCATCCAGCAAGCGGAACTGTGAAATAGAGGGCAGGTCAATGGAAACTTCAGTCTCATGGTCCCGTATCCAGTGATCCAGGGTGTTCCTTGCCTTAGACTTCACATAATGACTCTCATTTTCATCATTCCACCAGAGTGCGAGTTCATTCCCCTTGCGCTGATACTTTAGATTGATATTAGGCATGGCGGGAGCAAAGGACAGAATTATCTTTCCTTCTGATTCCTTGAAATCAAATGTTTTTATGTCCAGATCTTCCGAAAAAGAAAGAGTGTTCGCATCAATAAAAATGGAAGAGGGAAAATCATCCTTGGATTGTTTGATCCACAGGCCTTCAAGCTCTTTGACCGGCTCATTTTGTGCGCTGCTTCCTTTCAGTGTAAAGTCTGCAAAAAGGAAGAATACTAGTATGGCGAAGGGAGCTACCAGTGCGGCTTTGAACCTTGCCTGGACTCCCGATTTTGTTTTATTCATCATGGCTATTCGTTTTTTAATTGGTTTTAAATTGAAGTTGTTCACCAGCTCAACCGAGTGATATCCGATCACCTGCCTGAGCAGTAAGGATTGATAATCCTGGCATTCAACTCCCCTGTCTATTACCTGCCGGTCAGCGATATACTCATGCGTGGTTTTCAGGGCTTTCCTGATCTGCCATGCAATGGGATTAAACCACTGGAAAACGGCAAGTCCGTGTGCAAACAGGTGATCCATGGAGTGCCTCTGACTGATGTGAGCCTTTTCGTGCTCAAGCACCTGGTGCAACTCAGGTTCATCAAAGGATCCATTGTTTATAAACAAAAAGCGGAAAAAGGAGAATGGGGAGATCTGCTCTTCGATCTCGACCATCCGGAATCCATCCTGCCGGGTAACCCTGTTTCGTCTGGCCAGCAGGTAGAGACGGATGACCAGGTATACAAACCTGGCTAAAAACCAGACCACCCCACCTATATATAGAATTAATAATATTTTCGAAATTTTAATGCCGTTAGCAATCACTGCCACCTGGTCAGAACCAGTGGGAATGCTTCCTCCTTCACCCATCATCCTCTCTCCAGCTCCCTCTCCTGCAGCGCTGTGCCTCGCCCCAGGTTCGGTTCCGTAATCCGCATTGATCATCCGGATCATCTCCTCATAACTATCCCGCACCTTCTCAATTCCCGTTGCAGTCTGTTCCAGAGAACTGCCCCGGGACACCAGTACATTTACATGAAGCAAGGGAACAAGCAATGAAAGTGCAATACTGGCTACCAGGAAGATCCGGTTGAAGTTAAAGTAGGTCTCCTTCCTGAGAAACAGCCAGTAGGCCAGGTAGAGCAGCGACAGACATATGCCTGTCTCCAGCAGGTATATCATGAAGTGTACCATGACAGAGCTCCCTATTCGTCCTTCTTCTTTTTCAGATCTTCAAGCATCCTCAGAGCCTCATCCAGCTCATCCACGTCGAGATCCTTCTTTTCCGAAAAGAAATTAACCACCTCCTTCAGGGAGTTGCCGAAGTAGTTCTTCATCAGGCGTCCCATCTGCTCACTACGGTACTCCTCCCTGGTGATTAAGGGAAAATACTGGTAGGATCCGCCATAGGTTTTATAGGAGACGATCTCCTTCTTCACCAGCACCCTCACAATGGTCGAGATGGTATTGTAGGGGGGCTGTGGATCGGGAAAGTTCTCCTGGATATCCTTGATAAAACCTCTTTTGAGATCCCACAGTATCTGCATAATCCGTTCTTCCGCTTTGGTCAGGGTTACCATAAATCACCTTTTTAAGTTTGCACACAACAAAGCTATAACTTATTTTTTAGTTCCGCAAACTTATTTATACGTTTGTTCAACTAATCCATAAATTATTCTAGTGACTTACTCGTACCTCAGTGCATTCACCGGGTTCTGCCTGGCCCCCCGGTATATCTGAAGTGTAATGGAAAATACGGAGATCAGCATGGCTGCCACACCGGCCAGTGCAAAGATCCTTATTCAGCAGCACGATAACTTTCCTGATTGTTGCCCCATTGGCTTTCCGGATACCTGCCTCCTTAAACCGACGAGCCACCAGCAGTCCGCTAAAAACTTTAAAGGGCTGAGTGATCGTCTGGGCAGGCTAATCTATGAATTAAAAGTGAGCAGGATTGACCTGGAACTGCAGGAGATTCATTCCTGGAAGAAGCTGATCAGGAAGAGCGAAACCAGGGAATAAACCTCGGCACCTGTTTCCGGTAATCAGCATATCCTGGATACTTTCCCGCAGAGATGGTCTCGCTGAAATTGCTGCTACCCCAGAAGAGCAGGACCAGCAGGATGGCTCCCATCACCGACCAGTTGATCCATTGACCTGTGGCTGCCACACTGAAGAAATAAAAGGTGATCCAGATGGCCTGTTCAGATGCATAGTTGGGGTGGCGAACCACTCCCCAAAGCCCGGTGTGAACAAATCCCCTGTCATACTCTTCGGGCAGTTCTTCCCCTTTCTCCAACAGCTCCCGCTTCTTCTTATGAAATTTCCATTGGTGCTGATCGGCCACCGTTTCAATAACAACAAAGCCGATCAGAAAAACGGCAATAACTCCATCTGCAAAAGTAATTGGACCTCCACCCATGCTCCTTACAACCGGCAGGGTCATCAAGAGGATCAGCCCCATCTGGTAAAGAGAAATGAAGAAGAAATTGAAAAGAATCCATTTCCACCTGGCAGCAAATTCGGGCTTTGCCCTCAATACAGCCCATCGGTAATCCTCCTCACCCTCCCAGAACCGCAGTGAATAACCGCCACGGCGGGAAAAGTTGTAGCTAAGCCGGAGCCCCCATA
>JAAEOI010000191.1 GCA_024244665.1 Bacteroidota bacterium
AATAGATATCTCTGGTCGATACATGGTGTTCAGGACAACTGGATATTCACCGTATTATGCATAGCCTTTTAACCAGACAGCTCAAAAAAGCTGGAATAATTTCGGATGAGGAAAATCCGGACAGCAAGCAGTTGGGGCTATTGCTGGAGCTGGTTAGTCAAACATATCAGGAGTTGGACAGGGACCGTTATACCAGAGAGCGTTCTTTAGCTATCTCGTCAAAAGAGATGCAGGATCTCTATGATCAACTCAAGGCCAGTTCCGAGACTCAGCTGGCGCGAGACCGTGCCATGCTTAGGTCACTGGTGGATTCAATCCCTGATCTTATTTTCTTTAAGGATAAGGATAGTAAATACCTCGGTTGTAATCGGGCATATTGTGAATATGTTGGATGTAGTGAAGATGAGCTGATTGGCAAGACAGATTTTGACCTGTTTAACGAGAGCAAGGCAGAGGAGATCAGGAGTCAGGATCACGCCATCATCGATCAAGGGAAGGTTTACCGGAACGAGGAGTGGATAACCTATCCCGATAACAGAATGCAGTTGATAGATAGTATCCGAAGCTCTTTCCATGGTGCAGATGGAGAACTGCTGGGGCTGATTGGAATCGGGCGCGATATTACCCACCGCAAACAGGCAGAAGAGCAGCTTCAGGTTCTTACCCATACGGTGGAGC
>JAAEOI010000192.1 GCA_024244665.1 Bacteroidota bacterium
GGACCTACAACAATAACCGAACGTGCCGAGTAGTCAACCCGCTTACCCAGCAGGTTCTGACGGAAACGTCCCTGCTTACCTTTCAGACTGTCGGAGAGCGACTTGAGCGGACGGTTGGCATCGGTCTTAACCGCATTTGCCTTCCTTGAGTTATCAAACAGCGAATCAACAGCTTCCTGCAACATCCGCTTTTCATTACGGAGGATTACCTCGGGAGCTTTGATCTCGATGAGTCGCTTCAGTCGGTTGTTACGGATAATTACCCTGCGGTAAAGATCGTTCAGGTCGGAAGTAGCAAATCGTCCACCATCCAGGGGCACCAGAGGCCTCAGTTCCGGTGGAATAACAGGTACTACCTTCACAATCATCCACTCCGGACGGTTGATACCTTTGGATGCACGGAAAGCTTCTACAACCTGCAATCTCTTCAGCGCTTCATTTTTACGCTGCTGAGATGTTTCGGTACTGGCTTTGTGCCTCAAAGAGTATGAAAGCTCGTCCAGGTTCAGTCTTCCAAGCAGAGCGTGCAGTCCTTCGGCACCCATTCCGGCAATGAACTTGTCGGGATGGTCATCCTCCAGCAACTGATTCTCCTTGGGCAAACTTGCCAGGATGTCGAGATATTCATCTTCTGTTAAGAAATCGAGGTAATTTACACCGTCGGCCTCCTTGATACCCGGATTGATCACCACGTATCTTTCATAGTAGATGATGGAATCAAGCTTCTTGGTGGGAAGTCCCAGCAGGTAACCAATTTTATTTGGTAATGAACGGAAATACCAGATATGGGCCACCGGTACAACCAGTGAAATATGACCCATCCGCTCACGACGCACCTTTTTCTCGGTTACCTCAACACCACAACGGTCACATACGATTCCCTTATAGCGGATCCGCTTATATTTACCACAATGACACTCGTAATCTTTTACCGGACCAAAAATCCTTTCGCAGAACAGACCATCTCTTTCCGGCTTATAAGTCCGGTAGTTGATGGTTTCAGGCTTGAGGACTTCCCCAC
>JAAEOI010000193.1 GCA_024244665.1 Bacteroidota bacterium
CCGGGGGCACGTGGGCATTATCAACCTGGTTCGCAGGTTCTCCGTTGAATCAGAGATCAGTCCGGAAGATTTCACGGAGCAGCCGGAGATAAACCCCGGCGGAATAACCGTAAACACGTACTTTAATAAACTCCACGAGGAACTGGAAAAAGCTGATTGCTAAGCAAATCTCTTTTATCACCCTCCTTCTTCCGGTCGAAATTTGACCCGCCGGCGGACAGGTGGAGCTGCGTTTCGAGCAGAATGAGACCGTTAGCTGGGAAGAGGCTATCCGCATGTATGAATGGCTGGATGGACAGTATACAGATGCCCTCCTGGTGGAGGCCGGCCTGAGCGATGCAGGGAAGCCGCTGCACCTTTTTTTCATCTCAAAGGATCAACTGTTCAGTCCGGAAGAAGCAAGGCTGGCCGGTAAAACGGTTCTCATCGTACAGTTGACACCGCCATTACGATCAATTGAGTCAAACTTTAAAAGGGTCCCCTCCTAATATGTCTGAATTGCCTGAACAATCCAGTTCACTGAGATGTGGGAAACTGAAAATGATGAGTACAAAAAAGGCAACAGAAGGAGGTTAAAGTGTTGCATTAGCTATCTGAGTCATCAGTGAAACTATAAAAAATGTCAATATTAACCCATTATTCCTGCCAATTTCATATTCGCCTAAGATAACGGCACAAGTAAGTTGCTGATCGATATAATTTTAGCTAATTTTGTCGATTACTCAATGGATTATATCCGGGTGTGCATATGAAGAATATCCTCTTGCTTGTTTCCCTTCTCGCCTTTCTCCTTCTCCCGGCCGGTGCGGCCGACCGGCTGAATGAGTTCCTTGTGCAAATTGAAGCAAAAGATATACGGCTGCTGGAGAGCGAATCCAACTATGATACGATCATGGAAATCCTGATCGAGCAGCCCATAGACCACCGGAACCCGGAGGTAGGGAGTTTTACACAGCGTATCTACATTTCACATTTCGACCCGGGAAGTCCGGTCGTCCTGGTCACAGCAGGCTACGACGCAAACTACTACTACACCTCGGAACTGGCAGCAGCCCTCAGGTGCAACCAGGTGATGGTTGAACACCGCTATTTCGGCAAAAGCCGGCCCGACAGCATTCAGTGGGAATACCTGGATACCTGGCAGGCAGCCTCGGACCACCACCGCATCATTGAGTTATTCAAAGAGCTATACCCGGGCCAGTGGATCGCAACCGGAATCAGTAAAGGGGGACAAACAGTAATGTATCACAGCTACTACTATCCAGGGGATGTGGATGTAAGGATCCCCTATGTGGCACCCCTCAACTTTGGAGTTGAGGACAAAAGGATATACTCTTTCCTCGGCCAGGTGGGAAGCAAAGGTGACCGGAGAAAGGTGAAGCGATTCCAAAAGAACGCCCTGAAATACCAGGAACGGTACCTGCCTGCTTTCAAAGAGTTTTCCCGGGAGAAGGGGTATACCTACGAAATTGCCGGTGGCTACAAAAACGCTTATGAGTATTGTGCCCTGGAGTATTCATTTGCCTTCTGGCAGTGGGGCTATGTTCCTTCAAGCAAAATCCCCGGAAAATCGAACCGCCCAAGGGAATTTATTGAACACATGAACCGAGTGGCAGGGTTTGACTACTTCTCCGATGAAGCAATCCTCAAGCAGAGGCCATTTTTTTACCAGGCACTGACCGAAATGGGCTACTACGGATATGACCTGCCGGAGTTTGACAAATACATTCAGCATGTTAGCAATCCCGTCTTCACCTTCACCATACCTGAAGAGCTTAAAATCACCTTCGACTCCACCCTTTCGGAGGAACTGGAACAATACCTGGCCTCTGAGGCTGAGCGCTTCATCTATATATATGGTGAATATGACACGTGGTCGGCCACTGCTGTGACCGCCACAGGGGATACTGAGTCGAAAATTTTCATCAAGGAGGGCGGATCACACCGGACCCGCATCAACAATATGCCTAAGGAGCAAAAAAAGGAGGTCTACGAAACCCTTGAACTCTACCTCAAACTCGCACTGACCCCTGACCACTGAGCACTGAGTACTGTCTACTGAGAACTGAGAACTGAGTACTGAGCACTGAGTACTGAGTACTGAGTACTGCCTTCTGAGTACTGAGTACTGCCTACTGAG
>JAAEOI010000194.1 GCA_024244665.1 Bacteroidota bacterium
AGGAAGAGGGGAGCTTTTTACAGCGACTGGCCTGAGCTGGATTGGCGCTGGTATATTTACAGCTATTACCGATGGGTCGAGATGGTGGATGCGGAGATAGGGAGCCTTTTCGATGCGCTGAAGAATTCACGCTTCGCCGATAATACGGTGGTGATCTTCGCTGCCGATCATGGTGACGGAGTGGGCTTTCACGGTAAGGTAAGCAAAGGATACCTGGAGGATGAAGCCTGGCGGGTACCCACCATCGTCATTGACCCCCGAAAAGGTATTAAAGGCAAAAAAGATGAGGAGCATCTTTCCATTGGTGTGGATATAGCTGCAACAATCTGCGATTATGCACAGGTCCCCATGATGCCCAAAATGACTGTTGCAAAGAGCCTGCGGCCTATTGTGGAAGGAAAGAAAGGCGAAACCTGGCGTGATTACATCGTGGGCGAGTCTTTTCATGGCAATCAGGTGGCTGTTCGTGACCAGCAATACAAGACTATTTTCTATTGCAATAACCAGGCAACGAAGGTTTTTGATATGAAGGCAGATCCCCTGGAGATGAATAATCTTGCCTCGGGTTCCGAGGGCAAAGAAGTAAGGGCAAGGCATAGGGTGCTCCTTGGAGAATACCTGGATAAGGTTGAGGTATATGAGCCAGCGGAGAAGAACAGGGGGCATGTAGCTTATTTGCAATACTATGGTGATTTTGAGAAAAATATGGAACAGGAGGAGCTGATAAATAATGCGCCCCCCCTTGCTGGAAAATCCAAACCAGGGAAGAAAAAGGTCCAGTACAGTTTTGTTCCAAATCCCTATACAGAACCCTGCGCCATTGAACCCATTACCGGATATTTGCCGGAATTCTCACCTGTTGAAGGAGCCGCTATGAACGGAAACTTCACCGCCCATTACACGCTGCAAATATTGATAGCTGCCAGTGAGAAATCGAAGAACATAGCCGCTGGTTCTGCAAAGGTAAGCTTCGATAAAAACCAGTGCAGCAGTGTTGAAATACGCAGCAGCGGAAATAAAACTGCAAGCCCGGGGGGTAGCGTGGTTAAGACCAGGATGCAGTTAAGTGATATGAATAACAGCCTGGTTCAATGGGAACTTGAGTCCTGCATCCAGGGCAGAGATGACACTAAATTTATTGAAAATGGGGTGTGGGACGGTAAAACTATTAGCAGCAAAGCCGGGTCCTGGTCACGAAACAGCTCCACGTCCAATCCATTGATTCACCGCTGGGCTCTTCTGCCGTTGCTGGCTTCCGGTAGCATAAAAAACGCACCCCTGCTGTTTGATATGCTCGACGATACTGCACTGCGCCCAAACCAGACACTGCGTTATGAGGGTAAGATCGAGGTGCCGGTTCAGGGAGGTGATGTAGAGATGGATAGCTATGTTCAGACCGGACATGGTATCGTGCCGATCCATTACCTGGTGGATGAAATGGGTCAGGTGCAACTTATTACCATGGATGCGGTGAGCTGGGTACTTACTGCTAATCAGGTCAAATTTTCAGAATTGTAGAGATTATGAATAAACAATCCTACACCCTGGTATTTATTGCAATTCTCCTGGTTCAATCCTCCCATGCCCAGGTCATCGATTTCAGGGCACGCCAGAGAAACGACCAGAAGGTGGAATTGCTATGGTTTTTTAAAGGTGACAGTATAATTACATCCCTGGAAAGAAAGGAAGATGGGATGGAATTCGAGAAAATTGCTGATATCCCTTTAAATGCTGAGGTATTTATTGATGATTTTGGTTTTAAACCAAACACCAGGTACGATTACCGCTTCACTTACAATGGGGCAGTTCTCCAAAAAAAGGTAATTACATACGACTTTTCAGTCTTTGACCTTTCCCCTCCATCCGACGTAGTCTTTTATAAGGCAGATGGAAACATTCACCTCTACTGGACAGATATAACACATCTGGAAAAGGCCTACCTGGTCCTGGACCAATCTTCGAACGTTTTAGACAGTGTTGGCCCCAATGTATGCCATGTTGTTTTAGAGGATGAAGGGTGGGATGAGCTGTATGTTTTGGCAAAAGGAGATAGCATTGAAACAGAAAAAGTTTTCGCAAACGAAATCGCCGTGCTGGATTTTGGAAGTGAGCTTTCAGACGAAGAGCCCCTGCTAACGGTTTGTCCAAATGTCAAGTATAAAGGCGGGGTGGGGGACTTTAGCTTTGTGGATGGAAATGTAAGCGGGTTTATTGATTTTCTCATCCAGGATTCATGCCTGAGAAACAGGATTGACGCTGTTAAGCTGTACAGTATGGTTCATTTGTTAACAGACGAAACCATACAGAAATTGGTGAGTTTTCAGAAAGAGTATGGCAAAATGATAGCCATTGAGACCGGGGGGATCCGTCAAAAGAATGGAGTTGATAAAACAGAAATAGGTGAACAGTAGGGACTTACGACTTTTGAACATCATTTTTACCGCATTATGAATGCAGGGGGAACTGTCAATTATTTTGAAACCGATAATGCCGGTTTATTTGGTGCATGGGGCGGACATGAACCTGCTGCATCGATCACATACCCTTTAAATTTGAACTCCAGTGAAATAGCCAGGGAACTTGCAGATTATTTTGATTATATCCACCAGCGTTCCCCGGAAACAAAGTTTGGTATTATTGAGAACCTCAACGGATGGAATTTTGGTGAATGGAAGGGGAAAAGATCGCCGGTGGGAGGATCTCAAACAGGGATTGAAGATATCCTGCTTCAGCTCAATGTTCAAATGCGCAGGAAGGGCCTGGTACTTAATCATTTCACAGCCGAACTACCCTGGCAGCTTGCCGAGGGTTTTGGATTTGATGATTATCAATACAAAAAAATGCTGGCCGTGGCTGATTTTTGCACTGCACTGGGTATAAGATTTTCGAAGTTGTACAACCCCAATAGCCAAACTTCCTCCGATGAAGCGTTTTTTAATTCAAGCCTTCAGTTTTATATAAAAGCGAAGGAGGTATATGGCCTGAAAACCTCCATTGACGTTTTTCAGAGTTGGATCGCATTTCCAACTACCATATATGGAAATAGTGACCCATATTCATTTACCAATATCGTAAAAGCAGCAACTTACAAAGAGAAGGCTGTGATTATACCGCCCCTGTCTCCGATCCAAATCAATAACGATCCGGGTAGTTGTGGTGCTGAATCGGCCGGAGTACTGGGTGATCTTTCATTCAGTGAGCCCTGTGGAATTCAATCCGTAAAGAACAACGCTCCTGAGGTGTTCCCGGTTGGAACGACCGTTGTAACCTGGACTGTAAGCGATGTCCGTCGATATGACCATTTTGTTATGCAGTCAGTCGATGTTGCCGATATAGAGTCACCGCTAATAATAGCACCCGTATCTCCAATAAATATCAATATTGATTCAGGTAGCACTGGAATTGATTCTACCGGAGTACTCGGGACTCTTGCCTGCAGTGATAACTGCGGGATCCTTTCTGTCACAAACGATGCTCCCGCCATCTTTCCCCCGGGTACGACCCTTGTAACCTGGACCGTTACCGATATCCATGGGAATGACACTACCGCGATCCAGATCGTCAATGTTTCTGACGGGTCAACCAATATAGAGATGATCGAAGGAACAGACTTTCTTGTATACCCGAATCCAGCTAAGAGTGATCTGTATATCCTGAATGATACTCCCCTCGAATCGGTGAAGATTTATTCCATTTCAGGTTCCCTGATAATTTCCAAAGATGACATTGATGCCAATGAGGTTTTACTCGATGTGTCCGGGCTTCACAATGAGCCCCATCTCCTGGAAGTCAATACAATAGAGGGGAGAATGTTAAAGAAAATAGTAATAGATAGAAACTAAAACCTATTAATGACAGAATAAGATGAGTTACAAAAATCTTCTAATACTGAACATTGTTATTTCTCTTTTTGCCGGCAATTGCCTTTATGCCAATAATGTCATTATTTTCCTCGTGGACGACATGGGATGGATGGATTGCGGAGTGTATGGCAGTGAGTATTATGAAACGCCCAATATAGATCGCCTTGCCGGGATGGGCATGCGCTTCACACAGGCCTACGCGGCCAATCCCCTCTGTTCACCCACCCGGGCTGCCATCATGACGGGAAGGTATCCTTCCCGTTTCGAACTGACTTCGGCCAGTGCACACCTTCCTGCAAATCCGGATGCCGATCTTACACCCCCGGCAGAAGTCGAGCCCTGGAAAAAAATGTCGCCTCCACTGATCAGGCACTTTATGCCCGTGGATGAAATCACCCTGGCCGAAGTATTAAAAGAGGAGGGCTATACCACCTGCCACATCGGCAAATGGCACCTTGGCGAAGAACCCTATTATCCGAAAAAGCAGGGGTTTGATTACAACATCGGGGGATGGCATCTGGGATGGCCCCCATCCTATTTCTCCCCCTACAAGAATCCCTACATTGAAGACGGACCGGAAAATGAATACCTCACCGACCGTCTTACCGACGAGGCGCTGAAGTTTATTAAGGATCACCAGGATCAGCCCTTCTACATGAACCTCTGGCACTATGCCGTACACACCCCCCTTCATGCTGAAAAATACAGAGTGGATAAGTACCTGGAGAAGACAGATCCCCGTGGCCGGCAGGGAAACGCCGTGATGGCCGGCATGATCGAGAGCATGGACCAGAGCCTGGGCGAATTGCTGGATGGCCTGGAAGCCATGGACCTGCTGGATAAAACCACCATTATTTTCACCTCCGATAACGGTGGACTGATGTATGTGGCAACGAAGGGCATGCCGGTAACCAATAACTATCCCCTGAGGCAGGGAAAAGGAAACATGCACGAAGGGGGGATACGGGTGCCCTGTATTGTTCACTGGCCCGGGAGGGTGGAGGAAAACTCTGTTTCCGATGAGATCACCTGCAGCATCGACTTTTTTCCAACCATCCTGGACATGCTGGATATCAAATACAAAGCGGGGAAAAAACCCATTGACGGGATCAGCCTGGTACCGGCGCTGCTGGGACAAAACCCGGAAAAAAGAGAAGGAATCTTCATCGATTTCCCCCATTACACCATTCCCTGCGAGAATCTGCCTTCCCATGCCATTATCAATGAAGAGTGGAAGCTTATGCGGGTGTACGGAGAAGGTCCGGACAGGCAGAACTTCTATGAGCTTTATGACCTGAAGAAGGACATCAGGGAAAAAATCAACCTGGCGGCATTTTACCCGGAAGTGGTCAAAGAGCTGGATGGGCTTATTGAAAAGCACCTGGAAGAGGTGGGATGCTTCAGGCCCACAAAAAATGAAGCCTACGATCCGGAGGCCAGTAATCCAAAGATCGGGCTATTAAAAAATCAGGAACCGGTAATTAAATAGTTAACTAAAAAATAAAAAAGTGATGAAAAAAACCCTCATACTGCTGACATTCTTAATCGTACATATTTCCTCCAGTGCACAGGTTTTTCCCGTATATTTCGCCGGTGTGGTCCAGGAAGATGAGAAAGATATCCTGTACTTTGACTGGCGGCCCGATTATACAAGTTATGACAGGGCCATTATTTCGGATCAAAAAGGAGCCATAGTGGCCGAGCTCAGCTATCCCCTGAACAAGCTGGATATTACGCAGCTGAAGGGGCACGAGGTCTTGTTCATCACCACAGTGGACGAGAAGGATCTCAAATCGGAAGCCTTTGAGGTCAAACTCCGTGAAGACTTTAGCAATCTGCTGGTGGATGCACCCCCCGAAAGGATCCTGATCAAAAAGCATAAAGGGGAAAGTGCCGGTTTTTATGGGACAGAAAGCGGGGAGGAGTTCATTGGCAAAGGTGTGAATTACTGCAGCATTCGCCTGGCCGGACACGATTCTTTTGAGCCGGATATCATTGCCACAGAGGCACATGTTGGCAGGATCAGGCATGCCAACACAACTCCTGCTAAAAGCTTATTTCATCAGCCGGGCCTGGGTGAGCGGGTTCAGATTTATCATCCCCATCGTACCGAGATCATGATGCGCATCCTGAAATCCCATGGCTATAACCTGGTGCGGGTTTTTGTAAAACCAGGAGAGAGAGGGTCTCAGCTTACAAAGGCCTGGGGCTTGGCCGGACCGCCGGAAACAGAAGGGATCTCTGCAGCATACATGGACAATTTCATTGATTTCCTGAGCTGTGCCCGGAAGTATGGCATCTATGTAATGCCCTGTTTTGCAGGAAACGAGATGCCGGACAATGATTATTTCAAAAAACTTTACAAAGGGCCCTCCAGGCAGGGTGTCTTTTTCTCAGAAGAGGGCATCAAGGCCAAACAGCATTATATTGAGTTGTTTCTTCAATACATTAAAGATAAAGATCCGGCGTTGATCAACTCTCTGCTAGCTCTGACCATGCAGAACGAATTTTGCTTCCATAGTTTTGGGGCCCCGTTTAAACAGCAGTCAGGTTCCTATACCTTTATTGATGGCAGCACCTACGATATGGCGGACGATGATGACAGGCGTGCACTGGCCAATGCCGCCATTACAAATTACTATGCAAAGCTGAAGGAGACCGTGGAGGCCCATGCCCCTGGTCTGCCCGTTGGCGAGGGAACCTTCTCCATGGGGGCAGTGGGGAAGACCTATGATAACTCCAAAGGCATACGGGCCATAGAAGGGGTCCAGGACCAGCGCTTCCCCATGACCGCAGTGGAGCTGCTGAACACGGATATCGATTTCCTGGACTTCCATGTGTACCGCTGGGGCGCAGAAGGTACAGGAAAAGACGTGTTCCTGCACTTTGCCGAGAACATGAAGCTTACCACGCGTGAAGGCCGGAAACTGATGAAAAGCAAACCCATTCTGTTGGGGGAGTATGGTTCCTTTAAAGAGGACGAGGCCACCCTGGATGAGAGCATCGTTTTTGTGAAAGAGCTGGATGCGGCATCCCTGGAATTCGGCTTCAAGGGAAGCTGTTACTGGACCATGAGGTGCTTCGAGCAGACCAGGATCTGGAACCTCACGTGGGAGAATGGAAAGATGCTGAAGGCATTTAGCGATAAATAAGTTTCCTTCCATGATGCAGAAAAAACGAATTGTTTGCTTTGTCTTGCTGGTATCTGTTTTTGCCATGGGTGTGACAACCCCTGCATGGGCATCCGAAAAGCCGAATGTGGTCATTTTTCTTATGGATGATCTGGATTTTTCGGGAATGGGAGCCGGCTACGATCTGATGGAGTTTCCTTCCACAGAGCGCTTGAGTGGAGATGCCCCGGAGTTCCCGCTTGTTGTGACTCCGAACATCGATAAACTCGTGCATGAGGGGCTGATCTTTAACCGGTTTTATATCACTTCTCCGGTTTGCACTCCCTGTCGCTATTCCCTGCTTACAGGAAGATACGCATCCACCGCACATAACCTCAGTAGCGACTTTGCACCCGGACAGACCGTTCACAACATTACCTGGAACACGCATGTCAAGCCGGGGCAATACAATCTTTCGAAGATGCTCAAATCTGTCGGATACCGGACGGGCATTGCAGGGAAAATGCATTGCGAAGATGGATACAAGAAGATGCGTGCGATTTACCAGAAATACACAAATGAAAATCCACTGAGCCCGGAGGCGGTGGCGGAGATTGCAGCCGGACACTGGGAGTTTGTCAGAGAGCTCAAGGAGCTCTATCAATGGGATTATGCGGAACGGGTTTATTCCGAGAATGCCGATGCTTCTCACTTTCCCCCGCAGTTACGGAGCTTTAATCTCGACTGGTGCACACAGGGTGCGCTCGAATTCATTGAAGAAAACCAGACAAAGCCCTTCTTTCTCTATTTTCCGGTCAATTTCCCGCATGGAGTTTCGGGCGCTGGCAAGCATCGGTTTCGCCCTGATGGGCGGGTCGGTACCCCGGCAGGAATACTCGATGAAATCCCGGGCGTGCTTCCGGACATCGAAGAAACTAATAAGCAAATTTTAGCCGCAGGCGGGGATCCTGAACAAACGAATTCGCTGACGATGATTGACTACGCCCTGGGGGCCATTGATCAAAAACTCAGGGAGACCGGTAATTATGACAATACCATTTTTATCTATTTGAGTGACCACCAGAAAGTTGCCAAGAATACACCGCACGAAGGTGCGCGGGTGCCCTGCGTGATCCGCTGGCCGGAGAAAATCAAGCAGCAGGGCAGAAGCGATGCGCTCTGTGCCAATATCGATTTGCTGGCGACCCTGGCGCAAATCGTCGGTGCACAGATCCCAAAAAACGCGGCCATCAATGGAGAAAGCTTTGCGCCGCTGCTGCTCGGAGAAAATGAATTCAAAGGGCGTGATCAGGTCTTGCTGGAAATCAATTATGCCCGGGCGCTGATTCAGGGCGATTACAAGTATATCGAGTATTTTGCGCCGGACAAAGTCCGCAAGGCAGTGGTGAGCGGACAGACCGAGTTTCATCGGAAAAGCAAGAAAACCCGCCGGGTTGGCTGGTACCCGATGCGCTATAACGCGGATCGTTATTTCGGGAATTATTTTGATCCGGTTCAGCTCTGTAATCTAAAAAAAGATCCCTTCGAAAAAGTTAATCTGGCAGACAAGCCTGAATACGAATCTGTCATCAAAGAGATGAGAACAGATCTTGTCAAGCAAATTGAAGTCCTGAAAAAAGAGCAGGCGGAACTTGTAAGGCAATAGGCTATGCCCTGAAACAGTAGAATTAGAATTTTACAAAGAATAGATATGAGTTGTATAAGAAAACATTACGAAATAAACATCAACCTGAAATTATCGATTTGCGCCTTATTATTGGCCTTTTGGGTGGGGAATGCTTTTGCCGCTGATGACCCCACTGCCATTTCACTGGCAGGCAAATGGGAGATCCGGATGGATGAGTCGGATACCGGCATTGAGGAAAAATGGTTCGAGCAAAGCTTCAGGGGTGATCCGGCAGACCTGCCGGGAACTGTCGACACGAACCCTCGCCGGAAGCCTGCGACCAGCGGGACCATACGGGATTTAACAGCCATTTACAATTACCAGGGCGCAGTCTGGTATCAGCGTGAGGTGAACATACCTGAAGGATGGAGCAATAAAGAGATTTCGCTCTTTTTCGAGCGTTGCCAGTGGGAGACCTTTGTCTGGCTGGACGATGAATATATCGGCACACGCAACAGTCTGCTGGCCCCGCACATATACAAGCTGCCGGGTCAATTGAAGCCCGGAAAGCACCGGCTTACCATTCTGGTGGACAATGCCAATCAAAAAGGGAAGAGTGTTGTTAAGGCTAAGGATGTCAAACTTCATTATGATCTGAGTCAGGACGACAATAAGGGGGCCAAGCTCAATTGTGGCGGGCACCATAGCCTGTTCGGATACAATTGGAATGGAATTCTCGGGAAAATGGAGATGCGGGTGGCAGAAGCGCAGCATCTTGCTTCCCTTGATGTATATCCCGATATCAGGAAAGGAGCCATAACTATCAGGAGCCGTGTTAAAAATGGGAACAGCGCCCAGGGTTCGCTTGAACTGCGCGTCAAATGCAGTCCCCTGAATAGCCAGGACGCGAAGCTCACTTCTCAGAGTGAATTTCGGTGGAAGCTTTCGGGTGATGCTGAGCAAAGCTTTGAGGAAAAGCTATCCCTGAAAAAACCAGTGAAGCTGTGGGATGAATTTTCACCTGATCTTTATCTGTTGAGCGCTGAATTATATGACAGGGAGGGTGTGATGCTGGATCGTCAAGAGGTCCGTTTCGGTATGCGTGAGATTGGGCGTGAGGGGCTTAAGTTTACGGTGAATGGCCGGCCCACCACTATGCGGGCAACACTTGAGGATTTCATCTTCCCACTGACTGGCTATCCACCCATGGATGTAGCGTCATGGCGCAAGATTATTTCAGTGGCCAAATCCTATGGGCTGAACATGTTCCGCTTTCATTCCTGCACGCCTCCTGATGCCGCATTTCGTGCCGCAGACGAACTCGGCTTTTATTTCCAGGTTGAGGTTCCCGGTACCAGCTGTCCAACAAAAGAACCTTCAGAAGTGACAGATTATCTCTTTGAGGAGCTCAAGCGCATGGTGTACACCTATGGCAATCATCCTTCCATGCTCTTTGTTTCGATGGGCAACGAGCAGCTGGTGACCTATCCTGACTCGGAGTTCTTTGCAAAGCACAAGGCCAACCTGATGCAAAAGGTCGCCTGGGGGCAGGAGGCGGATCCCCGCCATTTATATACCTGTTCGACCCAACCTTATACTCCCGATCGCAATGATGACTTCTATGCAAGTGCATGGGGTCCTGAAAGACCCAGCCCTCTGGCCGGCATACGCTGGAGTGGGGGGACTGTCATTGACTGGTCGCGCTTCAATACAGACCCACCCAATACCACCTTTGACTATCGGGAGGCCATCGAAGGGATAGACCGGCCTGTGATGTCGCACGAAGTGGGACAATGGATGGTCTATCCGGACCTGAAAGAAATAAGCCGCTATCATGGTGCAAAACGTGCATTTAATTATGAGACTTTCCGGGACGATCTTCGCAAAAAAGGAAGACTGGAGCTGGCCAATGATTATATGCGTGCATCAGGGCAGCTCGCTGTAGCGCTTTATCGCGAAGAGATAGAATCTGCACTACGCACGCCGAACATGGGTGGCTTTCAGCTGCTGGACCTGCACGATTATACGGGTCAGGGCACTTCTACAGTGGGGATACTGAACTCCCTTTGGGAGTCGAAGGGTTTGATTACACCCGGGGAGTTTCGCTCTTCATGCGGACCGGTGGTTGCGCTTGCACGCCTGGCCAGGCGCACCTGGACAAATACCGAACAGTTTCAAGCCACGCTGGAGTTGTCGAACTATGGTCCCTCAGACCTGCCTGATCTGAGGACTGTCTGGCGCTTGCAGGATTCCCGCGGGCGCATTTATGCCTCAGGCGAGTTTGAGCACTCTGCAGCTCAGGGCGAACTCACGGTAATAGGTGAGATCACGGCGGACCTGAGTCCGGTTCAAAAAGCTACAAAATTGAGACTGAACGTCGAGACGCTCGGATCGACCAGCAATAGCTGGGACCTGTGGGTGTATCCTGAAGAGAAGGCCATGCCTGCCCCTGAGGGAATAAGTCTGGTCCGTTCAATGGATAAGGCTGCGATCGCCAAGCTGCAGGCCGGCGGCACGGTCCTGCTTTGCCCTGAAGCAAAAGACCTGAAAGATGCTGTCCCGGGCACCTTCACCTCTGTGTTCTGGAATTCCTTAATGAAACACCGTCAGGTTTCCAAAACCATGGGGATTTTGTGTGATCCGGCAAATCCGGCATTGGCCGAATTTCCAACGGAATTTCACAGCAACTGGCAATGGTGGGACATTGTTATGAAATCTTCAGCTGTCAGACTGGATTCACTTCCCGCTGCCCTGCGACCGATTGTAGGCGTTGTGGACAGTCCTCATGAAAATCGTCATTTAGCGATGATCTTCGAAGCAAAGGTGGGGTCCGGACGCCTGGTGTTCTGTGCAACGGATATCATCACTGATCTCGAAAGCCGACCCGTTGCCCGTCAACTGCGGCTTAGCTTATTGAAATATATGTCCAGTCCAATGTTTTACCCTGATGTCGAAATCTCAGTCGGGGATCTTCAAGAGATAATGAAATAGTCTTTTAAGCATTAAAGCATGATGAACAATCGCCGCGATTTTATCAAAACAGTTTCTCTTGCCGCTGGTTCAATGGCTCTTTCGAGCAGTATGGCAGGATGCGGGCCAGGTGTGAATCCGGTCCAGGGCAGGGTGTCCCAACTTTCACGGCCCACAGCCATTGCCATGTGGGACTTCAGCTGGATACTGAGGCACCACCGCTACGGTTCTTTTGAGAACTGGGACGAGGTGCTGGAAGGCTTGGCCGAGCGGGGCTACGACTCCATACGAATGGATTGCATGCCGCAGTTTGTGGCTGCAGACAGCGATGGGAGTGTGCAGGAAGAGTTTCGATCGGTGTGGGAGAAGTGGGACATGAAAATGTGGGGCAATGAGGTCACGATGTCCTTTCGGCCCCGTGAAGCCCTGCTGGAATTCCTCCCCAAATGCAGGGAGTATGGCATCAAGGTTGGTCTGGCCAGCTGGTTCATGCGGCACAATACGGACCGCACCGCCATCTTCAGGGAGGAGGGTGGACTGCTCCGGGCCTGGAAGGAGACACTTACCTTCCTGGATCAGAACGGTCTGCTTGATGATAACATTATGTACGTGGATCTGCTGAACGAATATCCCGACTGGCATGGCTATGACTGGCTGAAGGAGGAGCATATGAAGCGTTCGGATGTTAAACAGTTTAAGCTGGATAACCCGGATGCCAACATGCCTGATATGAATGCGATTACCGACGGGCGGAACAACCCGCTGGCGAAACAATTCTACAACGGCTTTCTCCAGGAGCTTATGGGTGAAATAAGAGAAGCCTTCCCCCAATGCGATTATTTTGCATCCATCTCTTCATCCTATGGTCATGTGGATATGTCTGCATTTGCAGCCATTGACAGACATGTCTGGTTTACAGCCCGCATTCCCGGCGCAAGGGATATGCAAAAGGGAAGGGTGGACCTTGATCTCAGAGAGCTGCACCAAAATCTTCGGAAATACTGGGATGAGAACCGGAAGACGGAGACCGAATGGATGGATCAGCAGATTACTACCGTGGCAAATGATGCCCGAATGCACAATGTGGTCTGTGGCAATACCGAGGGCTGGGGATCGGTGGGCTGGTTCGACCATCCCGAGGTGGACTGGAGGTTTATTAAGGAGGCTGCAGAAATCTCCGTTGATCTCTGCCGGAAGCACGACAATTATCGTTTTATCTGCAGTTCCAATTTCACCCATCCCCACTTCAGGGGCTACTGGGAAGACATTAGTTGGCACCGAAAAATTACTTCAAGAATCAAGAATCAAGAATGAATATAGCTATGAATCATCCATTTAAAAAAGGCCTGGCTGCAATGCTCATGGTTTTTGTTGTAGTGCTGACATATGCGGCTGAGAAACCCAATTTCTTATTCGTCATGGTGGACGATATGGCACCGGATGCCATTTTTCATGAGCGCTTTGATTTCCTGGAAACCCCGAATATGCAGCGCCTGGCGGACGAGGGTGCGGTATTTGAGAACATGATGGTTACCACATCTTTATGTTCGCCCAGCCGCGCATCCATTTTGACGGGTACCTATTCACATATCCACGGGGTGAGATATAATGAAGTTCAGGATCCTGAACCCTACCTGGAACAGTTCCCCCAGGCCCTACAAAAAGCGGGCTATAAAACAGCGCTTATCGGGAAGTGGCATATGGCCCGCCATGCACAGCCACGCCCGGGCTTCGATTACTGGCTCAGCTTCAAGGGGCAGGGCGTGTATCATAATCCCGAGCTCAACGAAAACGGTAGGGTAGTTCAGGAAGATGGCTACATTACTGATATACTCACGGACAGAACAATCAGGTTTATCCGGGAAAACCAGGAGGATCCTTTTTGTGCCCTGCTCTGGCACAAGGCCTGCCATGGCCCATTCACCCCGGCCGAAAGGCACAAGGACGCCTTCCCCGAGGGGGGATTGGCAGAGCCGGAGAGCTGGAACATTGATTTTTCGGACCGCCCACAATGGCGCCGCCGCATTGCCAGGTACGGTGTTCATTACCAGAAATGGGTCAACAGCGAAGGGAAGCCTGTTCCAGCCGTCGTTCCAGCAAGACCCTGGCAATCCCGGCAGCAGGGAAAACTGAATATGCTGCGCTGTCTCCTGGCAGTCGACGAAGGCCTGGGGAGGGTGCTGGACCTGCTGGAAGCCCAGGGCAGACTGGATAATACGGTCATTATATTGATGGCCGACAACGGGTTTTTCTTCGGCGAGCAGCGCTCCGGCGACAAGCGCCTGGCCTATGAAGAATCGATCCGGGTGCCTTTTGCCATGCGTTATCCACCCATGCTGAAAGGTGGGTCCAGTGTGGAAGGACTGCTGGCCAACATTGATATCGGGCCGACCATCCTGGAGCTTGCCGGTGCGAAAACTCCCGGGACCATGCAGGGAGAGTCTTTTGTGCCCGTGATGGAAGGAAAGGCGGAAGGGCGGACCACTCCCTTCTTCTATGAATATTTCCAGGAAAAATATGCGCCGGGAATCCCCACCATCCTTTCCATCCGTACAGATGAGTGGAAGTACATCAGCTACCCCTACGAATCGGCCGAGGAAGGCAACCATGGCGAGCTCTATCACCTTGCGAAAGATCCCCATGAGTTGAAGAACCTGATCCACTCTTCAGAGGCTGCCTCGCAATTGAAAAAAATGGAGCGCCTGCTTAAAAAGGCAAAAAAACAATATAAGTACACCGAACCTCCATACAGATACGAAGCGCCTGTAATGGGATCTAATTGATTTTATACTAAAACAAACTAATTATGGTAAGATTTACAGCAGTTTTATGCATCGTATCAGCCACACTGTTCTCTTCATGCGGGATGAACAAAGGTGGCAAAGGCACCGGATCTGAATCTTCCGGTAAGCCCCTCAATGTTTTGTTCATTGTCTCGGATGACCTGAATAATACGATAGGATGTTACGGGCATCCCCTGGTCCAGACACCGAATATTGACGAACTGGCCTCAAAAGGATTGTTGTTCCGCAGGGCATATAATAATTTTGCCGGATGCAACCCAAGCAGGTCATCTTTTCTCACCGGTTTAAGACCCGAGACACTGGGGGTCCTGACGAACCAGACTCCCCTTGGTTCTGTTTTGGGAGATCGCGTCACTCTGCCAGCGCTGTTCCGGCAGAACGGATATTATACCTTCAGTGTGGGCAAGGTATTCCATGGCAATGGATCAAAGCAGGATCCCAATGCCTGGGACGAGGAATACCATTTCAGAGCTACCGAAATCGGGAAACAGGGGGTCGGGAGGAACCTTACCGGAGGCCTGTATTCATGGTGCAGATGGCTGGAGGCCGAAGGCGGGGATGAGGATCAGCAGGAAGGTCAAACCGCTGCAAAAGCCATCGAATTTTTAAAGAGAGATCATGAGAAGCCCTTTTTCCTGGGACTCGGATTGGCCAAACCACACGATCCCTTTATTGCACCGAAAAAGTACTTTGAACCCTATCCCCTGGATATATGCACCCCCCCTGAAATCCCTGAAGGATGGACCCCTCCCTATGATCATACCCTCGGGGGGTGGGCCCCGGGATTTGCTACATTCACCGATCAGGAAAGGAGAGAGTACATCCGTGCATATTATGCGTGTACGAGTTTTATGGATGCACAGCTGGGCAAGGTGCTGGATGCCCTGGAGGAAGAAGGTTTAATGGAGAACACAGTGATCCTGTTTTTCGGTGACCATGGCTTTTCTCTGGGTGAACATAACTGGTGGAATAAGGGTACGGTTTATGAAAGGAGCCACCATACTCCGCTGATCATTGTGACGGGCAATGAAGAAATTGCCGGAAAGGAAACCGATGCCATGGTCGAATTTCTTGATTTTTATCCCACCCTTGCTTCCATGTTTGATCTGGAAGGTACTCCTGCTTACCTGGAGGGAGAGAGTTTTGAGGAAGTACTTGAGCATCCGGAAACTTCTTTCCGGGACCATGTCACTACCGTGATGATCCGTGAGAATATGATGGGCCGGTCTGTGAAGACCAATGAGTGGCGCTACACGGAATGGGACAATGGCGCCATGGGGAGAGAGCTGTATAATCAGCTGGAGGACCCCTACGAATACAATAATCTGGCAGATCAGCCCGGCCATCAGGCCCTAATGGAGGAATTGAGTGCCCTGATCATCAGACCCGAATGAACCGAACATGAACTCTTTAAATCAGAACTTCACAAATAAACATAATTGTCTTACTATAATTTATTAGCTATGCGACAACTGAAAAACCTTATTCCGGCACTCTTGATGTGCATTTCCTTAAGCAGTAATCTTAAGGCCAATCCATATCCGGTCTATTTTGCTGATGTGATCATCGAAGACGGTAAAGAAATCCTGCATTTTGATTGGAGACCTGATTATAAAAGCTATGACAGAGCTGTCATTACGGACCATCAGGGTGAGCTGGTGGCCGAGCTCAGCTATCCCCTGCACAGTCTGGATGTTACGCAGCTGCAAGGGCACAGTTCCCTGTTCATCACAGCTGTGGACACCAGGGGGGAAAGGTCGGAAGCGGTGGAAGTTGATCTCCACGTAGATTACAACAAGCTCTATGCTTCCGCACCGGCCGAAAAAATCATCGTCAAAAAACAAGCAGGAGAGAAGGCCGGGTTTGTTGGGGCCGAAAGCGGACAGGAGTTTATTGTCAACGGAGTGAATTTTTGCGGCATCCGTACAGGTACGGTGGATGTTTTTGCGCCCGATTTTGTTGCCTCACAGAGGGATGCGTCCTATGTGGAGCAAGCCGAGCACAGAGGCGACAAGCGCCTGTTTCACCAAGTGCAGCCCGGAGACCTGGTTCAATGCTACGATCCTGATCGTGCCGAGATCCTGATGAGGAAATTGAAATCCAATGGCTATAATGTGGTACGTGTTTTTGTACGTGCGGGATCTGCGGGCTCCGTACAAGCAATGTCGGGCCCGGCGGACACACAGGGGCTTTATGAACCCTACATGGACAATGTCATCGATTTTCTCAGCCGTGCTCAAAAGTATGGGATCTATGTCATACCCTGCATGGATGGAATGCCGAATAATGACTATTTCAAAAAAATCTCCAAAGGTGCCGGAGGAAGGGAATACTTTTTCTCGAAAGATGGCGTCAAAGCAAAACAACACTATATCGAATTGGTCCTTCAGTACATCAAAGAGAAGGATCCTGAGTTGATCAACACCCTCTTTGGACTTGCCATGCACAATGAGTTTGCATTCCATAGCAACCAGGCTCCATTTGACCAGCTGTCTGGTTCCTATACCTTTCTGGATGGAACAAAGTATGACATGTCGGATGACGACCAAAGGCGCGCACTGGCCAATGCCACCATGCAGAATTACTATACAAAAATCAGGGAAACGGTGGAAGCAAATGCACCTGGTTTGCTCATAGGCGAAGGGACTTTTTCCATGGGTGCCGTGGGTAAGACCTTTGATAATTCAAAAGGGATCAGAAGCACGGAGGATAATGGGGATATGCGATTTCCATTTTCGGCAGTGGAATTGCTGCGCAAGGACATTGACTTCCTGGACTTCCATATTTATCGCTGGGGAGCAAAGGGGACCGGAGAAAATGTGTTTAAACATTTTGCCGATAACATGAAGCTTACCACTGCCGAAGCTCAGGAGTTGATGAAAAGCAAGCCAGTGATCATGGCAGAGTTTGGTTCTTTTAAAGCGGAAGAGCCCACCCTGGACGAGGCCATTGTTTTTGTCAAAGAGCTGCAGAAAGCTGCCCTGGATTTTGAGTTCAAAGGTACTGCTTACTGGACCATCAGGTGTTTTGAGCAGACCCGGCTCTGGAACCTGGTCTGGGAGAATGAAAAGATGCTTAAAGCGTTCAGCGAGTGAGTGTAGCACGCCCATACCAATAAGCCTTACAAATATGAAGCAAGAGAATATGTATTTAAAGGCGATGATGCAGATCCTGTGTATGATCATGTTCTTGCCGCTGGTGATATCGTGTAGTATGCGGGAGTCCGGGCGGACGAATACAGAAGAAGCCTTTAAAAATCCGCCCGATTCCGCAAAGCCGCAGACCTGGTATCACTGGATGAACGGGCATGTATCCCGGACGGGGATCACAAAGGACCTGGAGGCTTTCAAAAAGGTAGGGCTCGGGGGCTTCCATGTCTTTGATATCAACTGGCAGCTTCCCCACGGTGGTGTGGTCTATAATTCGGATGAGTTTCACGAGTGCCTGGCCCATACCGCCTCTGAAGCAGATCGCCTGGGCCTGGAGATGGGGATGGAGAATGCATCGGGATGGTCCTGCACCGGCGGGCCATGGGTGACACCCGCATACTCCATGAAAATGGTGGTCTGGACCGAAACAGAGCTAAGGGCGGGCGATAGCGCCTGTCTCGCCCGGCCCGAAGCAGTGGAAGACTTTTACAGGGACATTGCGGTTCTGGCTTTCCCCACACCCGGGAATCCAGACTATCGACTTAAAAACTGGTTTGGAAAATCACTGAACGACAAAAAAGCAAAGGAGATCCTGTCTGCCAAACATCTGGGCAATGACTTATTTGTACCCGAATTTAAGGATGCGCCAGCTGAGGCTGTGATTTCCCCGGAGGATATCCTGGTGCTGTCAGACCGAATGGATGAGGAGGGGAAGCTGGATTGGAGCCCGGAATCAGGTGCATGGACGGTCATTCGTTTCGGCTATACCAGTACCGGGAAAAAAAATGGTCCCGCCTCCGACGGGGCCCAGGGCCTGGAGATTGACAAATTGAGCCGTGAGGCGGCCGCACTGCACTGGAGAGAATTACTGGACAGGGTGGCGGCGATGGCTGAAGAATCCAGCTCCTTTTCTTCCCTTGCCATAGACAGCTGGGAGGTGCATAATCAGAACTGGACCGAGGGCTTTGAAAGGGTTTTCGAGGAGAGGTGTGCCTATGATCTGATCCCCCGCCTGTTGTGCTATACAGGCAGGGTGATCGAAAATACGGATTATACCGAACGTGTTCTGTGGGATTTGCGCAGTACCATCGCGGACCTGAGCTACGAAAATTACTTTCTCTATTTCTACGAAAAATGCCATGCTAGCGGACTTACCCTGACAGGTGAAACTTACGGCTGGGGCCCCTTCGATGCCTCCAGGGTGGCTAAATTGGTCGACTGGCCCATGACCGAATTCTGGTACTCCCCCGATCCTGAGAATCGATCGAAGAACTGGAGCTGGGTCACCCAGGTGATGTCTTCCGCCGCACACCTGAGCGGGAAAAAGGTGGTGGGTGCGGAGGCTTATACCCGCATGCGGGGTGATTGGACAGCGCACCCCTACTTAATGAAGATACAGGGCGACCGGGCTTTCTGTGAAGGTGTGAACCGTTTTGTTTTTCATTCATCGGCTCACCAGCCTTTCGGAGAAAATGTCAAGCCCGGCATGACCATGGGTATGTTCGGCATCCAGAATCACCGCAACAACACCTGGTTTTTTGAATCGGCCGACTGGATCGAGTACGTCACACGTTGCCAGTATATCCTGCAGACCGGGAATTATGTCTGTGACCTGCTGGCGCTCTATGGAGAAGAGCGCGCATTCAGTCCCTTTCTTGGCAAAGAAGAACCTGATATAGAAGGGCTTCCGGGCAATAAGTTTGACCTGGCTGAGATTGGCACACTGGATGAATTGTCCCTGGACAGGGATGGCCATTTCAGGGTAAGCCATCAGGGGGAACTGCTGCCCAATACCTATAAAATGCTGGTGCTGAAAAGAGCCTCTCTGATGAGGGTGGAAACGGCGCGTAAGCTGGGAGAGCTTGCGGAACAGGGCGGCATGATTTTTGTTTCTCGTCCCCAGCGCACGCCTGGTTTACATGAGGCGGAGCAGAACGATAGCGAATTGCAGAGGCTTATACAAAAATACTGGGACTCCGGGCTGATCCGGGATCCGGAGGAAATGGATCAGGCATTGGAATCTATGGGTCCGGATTGTGCATTGCCCGAACAAATGCAATATGCCCATCATCGGATGGAGGACGGGGATTACTATTTTCTGAGTAATCAGAGCTATGATCCGCGTAGCGAAACAGTCATCTTCCGTATCAAGGACAGGCTCCCGGAACTGTGGAATCCCGAAACCGGGGAAACCAGCCCGGCACTGAACTGGCGCATCCGGGAAGACGGCCGTACGGAGGTGGATCTGAAGATGGATCCGGCCCAGTCGGTGTTTGTAGTTTTCCGTCAGCCGACTAATAAAAAAGAGATGAGTGCCCCGGAAAAGGATTACCGTGAGATAAGGCGGATTGAGGGCGACTGGACGCTTTCGTTCGACCCTGCCTTCGGGCCTGAAGAGGACCAGGTGTTTCAAGAGCTGCTTGCCTGGAACGAACATCCGGATGAAGCGATCAAATATTTTTCCGGAACTGCTTCCTACCGGAAAACCTTTGAACTGGGGGAAGAGCCTGAAGCTCTTTTTCTTGATCTTGGCAGCGTGGATGTTTTGGCCCGGGTGCTGCTTAACGGGGAAGATCTTGGCGTACTGTGGAAGCCGCCCTTCCGGGTGGATATTTCCAAAGCCGCCCGGAAAGGCCCTAACGAACTGGAGATCCGGGTGACCAACCTCTGGGTGAACAAACTGATCGGTGATGCCCGCTATCCCCACTCCGGCGAGCAGCTTGAAGCCGGAAAGCGAAGCTTTTGGAATGAAGGTACCTATACCCGCTTTCCTGAATGGGTTCTTTCTAACACGGAGGTTCCCGAAGGCCACCGGACAACTTTTGCTACCTGGGATCATTATGAAGAGGGAGGGGATCTCCTGCCATCGGGTTTGACCGGACCGGTCCGGTTGCTGACTTCTAACTAAAGAATTTTATGTAAAAATGAATTATTTCAATATGAAAATTGACACATCCGGCCTCAGACCTGGTATTATACTGTCATTTTTTATCCATGCATTTTTGTTTGGCTTGTTTACGGAAGCTTCTGCACAGACGGTTCGGGAAACGGATTCATTGCCAAATGTGGTGTTTATTCTTTCGGATGACCAGGGTTGGGTTGACCTGGCCTGTTACGGCAGTGAGTTTTTTCATACGCCCAATATTGACAGCCTGGCTGCACGGGGTATTAGTTTCAGCAATGCTTATTCAGCGAATCCCTTTTGTTCCCCAACCCGGGCGAGCGTCCTTACCGGGATTTACCCTGCCCGAAGTGGTCTGCTTTCAGCCTCCGGACATTCCGAATATGTAAAATTGGAAAAGGAACTGTACGCAACGCGCCCTTCACATATTCGCCTGCTCACCCCTGTGCCCATCACCCGTCTGGATACTTCGTACACCACCATCGCCGAGGTATTCAGGGAGGCCGGGTATGCCACCGGGCATTTCGGCAAGTGGCACCTTGGAACAGAGCCCTACAGTCCGCTTGAGCAGGGTTTTGATGTGGATATTCCGCACAACTCGGCCGGATGGCCCCTGGGGGGATATTTTTCTTCAAGGATGATTCAGGATGCAGGCTTGCCAGTCCGTCCCGGCGAACATGTGGAGGATCGTATGGCCGAGGAGGCGGTAAAGTGGATGCGGGAAAATAAGGACAGGCCTTTTCTTCTCCATTACTGGGCCTTCTCCGTACATGGCCCCTATGCAGGAAAGGCCGACTATGTGGAGCACTTCGAAGGTGAGATGAACCCGGATTATCCACAGCGCAACCCCATCTATGCCGCCATGGTTAAGAGCCTGGACGATGCAGTTGGCCGTCTGGTGGATAGCATCGACGCCCTGGGCCTGCGTGAAAACACAATCATCGTTTTTGCCTCCGACAACGGCGGGGTGATAAAAACGAGCGCCAATCTTCCCCCTCCTTATGATGAAATTCCCGTAAGCAGCAACGCACCCCTGCGTGCGGGTAAAGGCTCCATATACGAGGGAGGGAGCCGCGTACCCACTATCTTTTCCTGGCCGGGGAAGATTGAGGAAGGTGCTTCGACGGATGCCTTTCTCAGCACCATTGATTTTTTTCCCACCCTGCTGGACGCCTGCGGCCTGGCCAAACCGGAGGGCCTCGTATTCGACGGCGTATCACAGCTGCCGGTGCTGGAAGGAGGGGGTAGTGTGCGTGAAGAGATCTATGATATCTATCCTTTCGGGGATGAGATTGCCGCTAGTGTCAGGCGGGGTGACTGGAAGCTGATCCGCTTTTTCTGCGGCAATAAAGATTTTACCGACCGGCACGAGCTATATGACCTGGGGAACGATATCGGCGAGACCACGGATCTGAGCGAGAGCCATCCCGATACGGTAACAAGCCTGGTCGGGCTGCTGGATGTTTGGTTGGAAGATACGGAAACGATCATCCCCGTACCCAATCCAGCTTATGTGCCCCCCGTGAAGCCGCCCGATGTTCTGGTCATCTTTGCTGATGATATGGGCTTTGGCGATCTTGGTTGCTATGGTGCGACAAAGTTAGCTACACCAAATATTGACCGACTTGCGGAAGAAGGGATCCGCTTTACCAATGCCTATGTATCCTCAAGCACCTGTTCCCAGTCACGATACGCTTTAATGAGCGGTCGCTACTGGTGGCACAGTTCACTACATCCGCCTGGAGGCGTAGTTGTGCCGGCTGGACCGAATATACTCCTGGAGGAGGGGGTTACAGCCATGCCGGAGGTATTCAGGGAAAAGGGATATGAAACCGCAGTTTTTGGGAAATGGCACCTGGGCTTCGGGGCCGGCACCTCCCATCGCGACAGGTACGACTGGAACCAGCCGGAGATTGTAAACGGCCCGCTGGATGTGGGCTTCAATCACTTTTTCGGGATTGTGGCCAATGTGAACAATGAACCCTCCCTTTATATTGAGAACCGGAATTTTGTGGGACGCAATGAGGGAGATATGTTCACCATCGTCGGCAATAAGGTTACACCCTGGAGCCCGGACGTTTTGTATGAGCCCGATGAGGTGGCAGGGGAGGTTACCCGGAAAACCGTAGAATATATCCAAAATGCGGAGGAGGATACACCGCTTTTCCTTTATTACGCCTCGATTATCCCACACAAGCCCATCACTCCGGCACCGGAATTTATCGGGAGCAGCGAGTGTGGTCTCTATGGCGATTTTATCCAGGAGCTGGACGCAGAGGTAGGCATGCTGATTGATGCGTTGGAAGAAAGCGGGCGATTGAATAATACACTCATCCTGTTTGCCAGTGACAATGGAGCAGTGGTGACCACAAGTGAGGCTGATGGCATCAAGTGGGGCAATGAGCCTCAGTGGGAAGCTTTTGCTGCCGGTCATTTGAGCAACAGCATCCTGCGGGCCGGTAAGCATTCCGTCTATGAAGGGGGGAACCGCATTCCCTTTATAGCCTGGTGGCCCGGGGAAGTGCCGGCCAATCAGACTTCCGATGAACTCTTCTCCCTGACCGATGTATTTCCTTCCCTTTGTGGCATACTGGATATGCCCTACCCGGAAGGGAATGGCATCGATGGCATAGACCAGCACGCTCTTTTGCTGACAGAAGGTGCAAAGTCTGAGCGGGAATTTATGCCATCGGAAACCTCCAGTGCTATTTTTTCCATCCGATATGACAAATGGAAAATGGTAGAGCATGATCCGGAGAACCCGACAGGCAGGGTAGGAGAGAATACGGACCAGCTTTTTGATCTGGACCAGGACCCTTCCGAGCAGAACAACATTTTTAATGCCTATCCGGAGGAGGTTGATTATATGAAAAACCTGCTTGAATCAGTGACCAATCCCGATTATGAGCCCCCTGTTGAGATCGATACCAATTCCATGAATGTGCTCTTGCTGATGACCGATCAGCACAGCTTCTCGGCCCTGGGTGCTGCGGGCAATGTGCAGATCCAAACTCCCAACCTGGACCGGCTGACAGAGGACGGGGCCTATTTTACCCACTGCATTGTCCCCACCCCCGATTGCTCGCCTGCGCGTGCTTCCATTTTAACAGGCCTGTCCACCAACAGGCACGGGATCTGGAACAATGTGGAAAAGGATGCAGGTCTTCCGGGACTTGATGACGGGATTTTCCCGGTAACCGAGGAGCTTCTGTATGACTCGGGATACAATACATTTCACTGGGGGAAGCTCCATGTGAACAACAACAACACCCGCCCCAAAGACCACATCACCGCTCCCTGGCACTCCAATACGGATTTTGCCTGTTATGAGACCTGGCCCGAGGAGATTTCCGGCAAGCGGGATGCTGCCCTGGCCAGCATGAACGAGGCGGCCTTCAACAGGGGGTATCCTGACTGGGACAACTGGAGCAATCCGGAGCATGTGGATCACGTTCCGGTCATAAATCAGGCCATGTCCTCCTATGTGAAGGACATCGGGAAGTCGCCTGTACCGGCTATGTACACCCGGGAATTTGCCTTCGGTGAGGAGCTGATGGAGGCCATGTCCATCTACCGGAACAATCCCTGGATGTTCACCCTTTCCTATAATCCCCCGCACAAGCCCTGGAATGTGCCGGATCCCTACTACGGGATGTACGACCCGGACAGCCTTTTGCTCCCGGCCAACCAGGATGTTTCCTATAGCGATGCACTTGCTTTCAGCGCCAGTGTTTCCGGAGGAAAAGAGATCCGGGAAAAGGGCAGGCTGGAGTTTCTGCGGACCTACTATGCACAGATCACCATGGTTGATGAGATGATCGGGGAGGTGCTGGACCACCTGGAGGAGCTAGGTCTGCAGGAGCGTACCCTCATTGTTTTCACTTCCGACCACGGAGACATGGCCGGATCACATGCAGCTGTAGGGAATAACCTCCCCGCATTTTTTGAATCCCAGATCAGGGTTCCCCTGATCGTGAGATTCCCGGGCAGGATCCCGGGCGAAACGGTGATCGATGAGCTGGTTACCCCCATGGATATCATGCCCACCATTCTGGATTATGCTGGATACGCAGACCTGATCCCGGGAAATATTGATGGCAGCAGTCTGCGTCCGCTTATTGATGGGGACAACGTAAGCTGGCGGGACCATGTTATCGGGATGCGGGACCTTCCCGGTGAAGCGCCCGGCACCCAGTACATGATCCGCAACAAGCGCTGGAAATACTGGTGGAACTCCGGCGAGGACCTGCTTCCCCACCTTTACGACCTGGAGGCGGATCCCCTGGAGAAGAATAACCTGGCCGGGAACCAGGACTACCATGATATGCAGATGGAATTGCATAATGCCCTTACCGACTGGGTGAAGGAGAACCAGGCACGGCAGCATGAGGTGATGGAGTATATGGAACCCATCGTCGGCATGGAGAGTAAGCCCTTGGCAATGACACTGCAAATCCATCCCAATCCTGCCACGGACCACTTTACACTGCACTTTTCAAGCAGGCAGGCAGGCGAGGCGAGCCTCAGGCTTTTTGATATCAGCGGCAGGCTGATGCGCAGCGACAGGCTGGAAATATCTGCCCCGGGAATCCAGAGTTTTTCAGGCAGCACAGCAGGTCTTGCCAGTGGTACCTACTATATCATCCTTGAAAGCGAAACATCCGTAGAAACAGAAAAACTCATCATTACAGATCAATGAAAAAAATAGCATTCCTGATAATAATCTCACAGCTGCTCTTTGGCTGTAAGCCTGAGGTAAGCCTGAAAAAGCCCAATCTATTGTTTGTCTTTTCAGACCAGCAGTCCTTTGACATGCTGGGCTGCTATGGAAACAGGCAGATAATAACCCCTGAGATTGACGCCTTTGCAGAAGAGGGTATTTTGTTTAATCACTGTGTTTCCAACTCACCGACCTGCACGCCCATGCGCGGGATCCTGATGACCGGTCAGCACGGCCTTTATTCGGGAGCCCTGGTTAACGATCTGCAGATCGTCCCCGGCAATGGCAACTATTTTGCTGAAGTGCTGGGTGCTGCCGGGTATAACACCGGCTATGTGGGTAAATGGCATCTCTATGGAGGCGATCGTTTCAGGCCCATACCTGCGGGTCCTTATCGCTATGGATTTGATGACCTGTTCCTGTCCAACAATTGCACCCTCGATTTTACCAGGGAAGGTTCTTTCTTCTGGAATGAGGATGGTGAAAAAGAAAAATACAACGATTGGGAATGGTACGGTCAGACCCGGCAGGCCCTGGACTACATCGACGAGCATGCACATGAACCTTTTGCCCTGTTTTTGTCCTGGCATCCGCCACATAACTGGGACGGATTGTATGGCTATGGAGCTCCCGAGGATATGCTGGAACTTTATGATCCTGATTCAATTCAGGTAAGAGTCGGGACACCGGATACACCGGAGCTAAGAGAAATGTACCAGGGCTATATGGCGCTTTGCTCAAGCATTGACAAATCCTTTGGTGATCTGCTTGATAAGCTGGACGAAAAAGGCATTAAGGACAACACCATTATTGTTTTTACATCGGACCATGGCGACTTCCTGACTTCCTATAATCAGAAATGGCACAAAAGTGAGCCCCAGGCCCTCTCCTGTCGTGTACCTTTGATCATTCGTTATCCTGAAACACTGGAGAGCCGGAAAAGCGACCTGATTTTCGGAACCTTTGACTTCATGCCCACCCTCCTGGGCATGATGGACCTTGAGGTTCCCGAAAGCTGCCAGGGCCTGGACCTCACAGAGGCAATTTACACTATGAATGATGATGCGGTAAAGTCAAGCCCCCTGTATCAGTATGACCACAACTGGCGTGGCATCTATACCTGCGATTACACCTATGCCTTTTCTGTTTTGCCCTACGACGAAACAGATACCATAAGCAACTGTTTATACGACAGGACCGTAGATCCCCATGAGCAGGAAAACCTATTCACCTCACCGGATCACCTGGCATTAAAAAAATCCTTGCATCAACAAACCCTGGCATGGATGGAGAAGTTTCACGATGATGGTTCCGAATGGACCGCTGTACTTGAGCAGATCCTGAGCCCGGAAGAATACGCTTTGCGCATAGCAGGTAAAGCTTATCCAGAAGGAAGCGGCGCAACAGGGGCACTCAAAGGAAGGCCTGTGGATGTGTTCAGGTCCGGGAATGTGGACCAATAACAGTATATAGGAATAAACCTACTCATAATGATATCATGAAGATGCACCGCTTTTTTTTAATAATGATCGCTTTCCTGCTGGCTCAATCCTCCCATGCCCAGCTCATCGAATTAAGAGCCCAACAACGAAACGATCAGAAGATTGGTCTGGATTGGTTTTTTAAAGGAGAGAGTATAAGCACCGCACTTGAAAGAAGAGAAAATGTTGCCGGAGCGGTTTATGAGAAAATTGCGGACATCAATTTAAGTGATGAATCCTATGTGGATGACTTCAATGCGAATCCCAATTCCGGGTACATCTACCGCTTATCTTACAATGGAGAAGTTTATCAGACCTCTGCAAAAACTTACGACTTTTCTGTTTTTGAGCTCTTGCCGCCCAGAAAGGTTTTTTATTACAGACTGGATGGCCGCATCCATTTATTCTGGACCGATGTAAGCCATGTGGAAGATTCCTTCCTGGTCCTGGATGAATCCTCCAATGTGCTGGATTCTGTGGGCATCAATGAGACCCATGTGGTTCTGGAGGATGAAGGATGGGAGGAGATCTATGTGGCGGCCAGAGGCAATGGAGGTCAAACAGATAATGTCCTCGCCACTCTGATTGAACCCATCGATTTTGAAAGTGAGCTCATAGATGAAGAGCCTTTAGTGGCCGTTTGCCCGAACTGGGCGTACATTAACGGCGTGAGTGATTTTGACAATGTGGATATCAATGTAAATGGATTTATTGACTATCTCATCCAGGATTCAAGCCTGAGAAATGAGATAGACGTGCTTAAGTTCTACAGTCAGATTCACTTTATGAATCAGGAATCCCTTCGAAAGATTGTGGATTTTCAGCAGCGTTATGATAAAATGATTGCCATTGAAGTGGGGGGGATACGACAAAGGAATGGGGTGGATAAAGCCCAAATAGGAGAGACCATGGGTGCCCATACGATTGAGCACCAAATCCTTCCCATCGTGAATGCCGGGGGAACGGTCGATTATATCGAAACAGACAATGCGATCTTATTTAGTATCTATGGCGGAAAAGAACCCAATGAATGGATCACAACACCCTTAAACCTGACAGCAAGTGAAGTGGCAACGGAGCTGGCAGATTTTTTTGAATATGTCCACCAGCGTTATCCGGAAATGAAGTTTGGTGCGATTGAAAACCTGAGGGTAAATCATTTTGGAGCATGGAAGGGAGCGAGAAACCCCCTGGGATCATCCCTGGAAGGCTTGAAAGATATTCTGTTTCAGCTCAATGTTCATATGCGCAGCAAAGGTTTGCGACTTCATTATTTTAATCCCGAGGCGTCTGCCCAGGATATGGATTTCGGTTTTGATGACTATAAATACAAAGAGTTGCTGGCGGTATCGGATTACTGTAATTCCCTGGGTATTAAGCTGGCCAAGTTGTACAACCCTGCCGGTAGTATCCCTTCCAGCAAAGAGTTTGTTAATTCAACCGTGCAATTTTATGTAAAAGCAAAAGAGGAATATAAACTCAATACTTCCATGGACGTTTTTCAGAGCTGGATCGCCTTTCCAACTTCGATTTACGGCAACAACGACCCGTATTCCTTTGCGAATATGCTGAAAACCATACTCCTGGACGAACTTCCCGGGCCATCTTCCTCCATGAATGTATTGATGATCATGACCGATCAGCATACCTTTTCAGCCCTGGGCGCTTCGGGAAATGAGCAGATCCATACCCCCAACCTGGACCGGCTCAGGTCCGACGGGACCTTTTTTACCCACTGTATGGCCCCGACACCCGATTGTTCCCCTGCACGTGCTTCTATTCTGACCGGACTGGCCACCCACCGGCACGGGATCTGGAACAATGTGGATCAGGATGCTGGTCTTCCGGGACTGGATGATGGTGTCTTCCCGGTCACTGGGGAGCTTCTGTATAATGTGGGATACAATACCCTTCAATGGGGGAAGCTCCATGTATGCAATACCAACACGCGGCCCAAAGACTACATTACCAGTCCCTGGTCCAACAACACTGATTTTACCTGCTACGAGCACTGGCCCTTTGAGCTCTCCGGCAAAAGGGATGCTGCCCTGGCCGGCCTGGATGAGGCAGCCTTCAACAGGGGGTATCCTGACTGGGACAACTGGAACAATCCGGAGCATGTGGATCACATTCCTGTCATTAACCAGGCCATGTCTTCTTATGTGAAGGACATCGGGCGCTCGCCTGTTCCGGCCATCTACACCCGTGAATTTGCCTTTGGCGAGGAGCTGATGGAAGCCATGGACATCTACCGGGATTATCCCTGGATGTTCACCCTTTCCTATAATCCCCCGCACAAGCCCTGGATTGTCCCTGATCCCTACTACGGGATGTACGATCCCGACAGTCTGGTACTCCCCGCTAACCAGGATGTGGTATTCAGCGATGCGCTTGCTAGCGCTGTCAGCGCGGTGGGGGGAAAGGAAATCCGGGAGAAGGGCAGGAGGGAGTTCCTGCGGACCTACTACGGGCAGATCAGCATGGTCGATGAGATGGTCGGCAAGGTACTGGACCGGCTGGATTCCCTGGGCTTGCGCGAGCGCACCCTGGTGGTATTCACCTCTGACCATGGTGATATGGCCGCCTCCCACGGGGCTGTTGGTCATCATATCCCGGCATTTTTTGAACCCCAGATCCGGGTGCCGCTGATCGTAAGCTGTCCGGGCAGGATCCCGGGCGGGACGGTGGTGGATGAACTGGTCACCCCCATGGACCTGATGCCGACCATACTGGATTATACGGGTCATGCGGACCTGGTCCCCCAGGGCATTGATGGCAGCAGTCTGCGTCCGCTAATGGAAGGCGATACCGTGGTGTGGCGGGAGCATGTTACCGGGATGCGGGATGTCCCCGGTGAAGCGCCCAATACCCAGTACATGATACGGAATGAGAGGTGGAAGTACTGGTGGAATTTCAGCGAAGATCTGGTCCCGCACCTCTATGACCTGGAGACGGATCCCCTGGAAAAGAACAACCTGGCCGCAAACCCGGAATATTATGATACACTGATGGTCCTGCATAATGCTTTAACCGACTGGGTAAAGGAGGAGCAGGCAATACAGCACGAGGTAATGGAGTACATGGAACCCATCGTCGGCATGGAGATTAAGCCTTTGGCAATGACCCTGCATATTTATCCCAATCCTGCCAGTGAGAGGTTTACCCTGCACTTTTCCTCGGAACATACAGGAGAGGTAGCCATGAGGGTATTTGATATCAGCGGCAGACTGATGCGTAGTGACCGACTGGATATAGCAGTCCCGGGACCACAGGAGTATTCAGGTATTGTGGCCGGTCTTAGCAGTGGCACCTACTATATCCAGCTTGAAAGTGAAACATCCGTCGCAACCGGGAAACTGATTGTGAATACAAATCTTTAAATAGATCAAGAATATGAAAGCACTTAGACAACTAATCCTGATTATCCTTTCTGTTTTCCTTCTCTCCTGTACAGAGAAAAACACAGAAACAAAACCCAATGTGATCATTATTCTGACCGATGACCAGGGCTGGGGCGATTTGAGTGCCAGCGGGAATACAAATCTCAGTACCCCCAATGTGGATCACCTGGCAGAAACAGGGGTGAGTTTCGACCGCTTCTATGTGAGTCCGGTTTGCTCACCCACCCGTGCCGAGCTGCTTACCGGCAGGTATCATGTTCGTGGCGGGGTGTACTCCACTTCTGCGGGAGGTGAGCGTCTTGACCTTGATGAAACCACCATTGCCCGGGTGTTTAAGGATGCCGGTTATGCAACGGCGGCATACGGGAAATGGCACAATGGCATGCAGCCACCCTATCATCCCAATGCCCGTGGCTTTGACGATTATTACGGTTTTTGCTCCGGTCACTGGGGCAACTACTATTCACCCATGCTGGAACACAATGGGGAGATTGTAAAGGGTAAGGGTTTTATCATCGATGATTTAACCGATCACGGACTGGCATTTATTGAAGAAAACAAAGACAATCCTTTTTTATTGTACCTGCCATATAATACGCCCCACAGTCCCATGCAGGTTCCTGACCGGTGGTGGAAGAAATTTGAGAACATGGAGCTGGAAATGCGCAATCGTGAGCCTGAGAACGAAAGGGTTCAGCATACGAGGGCCGCACTGGCCATGTGTGAGAATATCGACTGGAACGTGGGGCGGGTTGCAGCAAAAGTTGAAGAGCTGGGGCTGTCGGAAAATACCATCATCCTCTATTTTGCCGATAACGGACCCAACGGAGTACGCTGGAACGATGGCATGAAAGGGCAGAAAGGCCATACCGATGAAGGTGGGGTGCGATCACCCCTGTTTATGAAATGGGAAGGGAAATTTGAAGCCGGGAAGACCGTGACTCAGATTACCGGGGCCATTGACCTGCTGCCCACCCTGAGCGATCTGGCCGGAATTGATTACGAACCGCAAAAGACCCTGGATGGCATCAGTCTCAAACCTTTATTGCTGGAAGAAAATCCGGATTGGGAGGAGAGGCTGATCTTCAGTCACTGGGCCAAAAAAGTCAGTGTCAGAAGCCAGCAATACAGACTGGGGCATAAAGGGAAACTGTTTGACATGATTGAAGACCCGGGACAGACCGTGGATATCTCGGCTCAAAAGCCTGAAATTACAGAACAACTTTCCCTGGCAAAAGAGAAGTGGGAGAGGGAAGTCCTCTCGGAACTTCCGGAAAAGGAGACCCGTACTTTCCCCATCGGTCATCCCGATTACAGCTTTACCCAGATCCCCGCCCGGGATGGAACAGCATACGGGAACATCTTACGTTCCAATAAATTTCCCAATTGTTCATTCTTTGGCAACTGGACAAGTACCGCAGACAGCATATGCTGGGAGGCAGAGGTGCTGGAAAGCGGAGAATATGAAGTAGCGCTTTATTATACCTGTTCGGCCGAAGATGTCGGTTCAGTTTTCCAGCTGAGTTTCGCACAGAGCAAGCTCATCGGAAAGATTACAGAAGCGCACAATCCCCCCTTAACAGGAATGGAGAATGACCGGAGTGGGGCCAGGGGAGAATCTTATGTCAAGGACTTCAAAAGAATGCCTGTGGGAAGCATCCATCTTGAAAAAGGGGAAGGAGTGCTGACTTTAAAAGCAGTGGAGATTCCCGGTTCGCAGGTAATGGACTTTCGCCTCTTGATGCTGAATAGAGTACGGTAGAAAATGTAGAACCTGAAAGCAGGTGAAAAAGATATTACTGCTTATCGCCTTTAGCTTTTAGCGTATGCTAATCTAAAGCCTAGCTACCATACCTCAATGTATAAATTTACCAGTAAAGTTCCCATATTGGGAATTTACTATATATTTGTATTAAGTTTCCGTGCTTATGAAGAGAATATTTGCAAAAAGTACATTAAGGAAGTTCTGGGAAACGCATGCAGATTCTGAGCAGTATTTAAAAACCTGGTACGATACGGCTCAAAATATGGAATGGCTTACCCCAAATGATATTAAAGGTACCTACGCTAATGCAAGTATTTTAAAGAACGGAAGAGTTGTATTTAACATTAAAGGAAACTCTTACAGGCTTGTTGTTAGATTCAATTTTGAGAAGCAATGGGTATTCATACGTTTTATCGGCACGCACGCTGAATATGACAAGATTGATGCAGATACAATTTAATTAATGAATGATGGATATTAAACTTATCAAGACAGAAGAAGATTACCAGATAGCATTGGAACAGTTGGATAAGGTCTTCGATGCAGCTGAAGGAACTCCCGCTAGTGATCAGGCTGATATTCTCGCATTACTTATCGATGATTATGAGAATATACATTATCCCATAGAATCACCAGATCCAATCGAAGCAATTAAGATACGGATGGAAGAGATGCAGCTAAAGCAAAAGGATATTGCAGCAGCATTGGGTGGTAAAAACAGGGCTTCGGAAATCCTAAACCGAAAAAGGAAACTGACAGTGGATATGATCAGAAATCTGACAGAGAGTTTAAACTTATCGGCTTCCCTTTTAATTAAAGATTACAAACTGTCTTCATAAGCAGTGCCTTGTCGCCCCTTGCAATGCGCTATTATGCATGGTGACTATCGACCAAGAGTGCTTTTCATGATATTTTGTCTTAACCGAATGATTCTGTCAAGGATTTGAATGATGGTGGTAAACCGATGTTGGTAATTGTCATAGTTTTATTCTGCCTCTAAAACCTGCAGGAAGCACTCCTGGATTTTTGCCTCTTGATGCTGAATAGAGTAGAGTAGGAAATGTAATTGACATATAGCAATAAATCGAATAACAGAACCCGAATGAGAAGTGTCACCCCCACCAGGATTATATTGGAAACAATCCTGTTTTTTTTTTAATCTGCCTTAGTTCCTGTCAGAACAATGTAATTAATCCACTCGTAAAGGTGGAAAACCTGAAATGTGAGTCTGTGCTTAATCCTTTGGGGATTGATAATACCACACCATGTTTTTCCTGGGAAATTGCAGCCAATGATCTCTATGATGTTCAGCAAACTGCCTGTCAGATTCTTGTGGCTTCATCGGAAGAGATCTTAAAGAAGAATAAGGCAGATGTGTGGGATTCCGGTATGCGCAATTCTTCGCAGTCCATTCAGGTTCCGTTTGAAGGAATACCATTAACTTCTAATCAGCGGTATTACTGGAAAGCAAGAGTTAAAACCAACAAAGGAACATCCGCATACAGCGAGGCTTCATACTTCGAAATGGGAATGTTGAGCCAGCAGGACTGGAAAGCCAGATGGATAGCGGCCCCGAATGTGTGGGAGTTTGGAGAATTTCTTCATCAACGAAAAACAGGAAAAGATGAACCCATCCATTGGGATGAGGATGCTCCCTTATTGCGTCATGAGTTTACTTGTGAGAAAGCAATTCAGTCAGCACGCATGTACATTTGTGGAGTTGGCTACTATGAGGCCTACCTTAACGGGAAGAAAGTGGGTGATCACCGTTTGGACCCCGCCTTTACACGCTATGATAAGCGATTGCTGTATGTTACCTATGATGTGACTTCTATGCTGCAAAAGGAAAATGCCGTGGGCATTATGCTTGGCAATGGCTGGTACAATATGAACTCAAAAGCAGTGTGGGGATTTGACCGTGCTCCCTGGCGGGGGAAACCGCGTGCATTGATGCAAATAGAGGTGGAATATGCCGATGGCTCAAAAGAAACTATTATTTCAGATGATAATTGGAAAGCCCAAAAAGCACCTGTAACCCACAACAATATTCGTGTGGGAATGACTTATGATGCACGACTTGAGCAGCCGGGTTGGAATACTGCTAACTATGATGACAGCAAATGGTATGATGTATTTGAGATGCCATCACCGGGCGGTATTCTGAGGGCCCAGACCATTGATCCCATACGTGTTTTTAAAACATTTAGTCCCGGGAGCATTAAGCGTTTGGAAAATGGCAATTATGTGGTGGATTTTGGACAGAATATGGCTGGTTGGATCAGTTTGAAAGCCACAGGTGAAAGCGATGAGAAAATATCAGTCAGGTATGGAGAAGATCTTACAAGCGAGGGACAGGTAGATCAGAGTAACCTGATAAGACACATGCAGGAAAATGAAGTTCAGACAAATCATTTTATCCTTAAGGGAGAAGGGGAGGAGTATTTTGAAAACAAATTTACTTACCATGGTTTTCAGTATGTTGAAGTCTTAAACTACCCGGGTGAATTGGATGAAAAGGATATCACAGCCCATGCTGCAACTACTCATTTCGAGGAACGCGGACATTTTACCTGCTCCAATGAGCTTGTAAATAAGATTCAACACGCTACACTATGGGCATATATGTCCAATTTTCATGGCTATCCAACGGATTGTCCCCATAGAGAAAAAAACGGCTGGACAGGTGATGCCCAGTTGGTCGTTGAAACAGGGCTTTTTAATTATCACTCCATTAAAGGCTATGAAAAATACCTGGATGATATGGCCGATGAACAACGCCCCAACGGTAATCTGTCAGCCATCATCCCAACATCGCAATGGGGATACTCCGGATATAACGGCCCTGCCTGGATAGGCGCTTATCCAATCATTGCCTGGAACCTTTATCTTTTTAACGGTAATCTGGAGGTCCTGGAAAAACACTACGAGGGAATGAAAAAAATGGTGGATTATTTCAGCTCTCTGGCGGAAAATCACATCCTGTCCATTGGCCTGGGTGACTGGGCTCCGGCAGACACCAAAACTCCGGTACCACTTACCTCCACGGTCTATTATTACCACTTTGCTGATATTATTTCACAAAGTGCGGCGCTGTTGGCTTATGAGGATGACAGCAGGCAATATGCTGATCTGGCGAAAAAAATTAAAAAAGCATTAAATGCCGAATTTTATGATGCAAAAACCGGGAAATACTGCAATGGCTCACAAACGGCCCAGAGCTCCCCGCTCTTTTTTGGAGCAGTACCTGATGAGCAAAAGCAAAAAGTCATAGAATCCCTTATTAAGGAAATTGAAGCTAAAAATTACCACATAGATGCCGGTATACTGGGATCAAAATATGTGCCTCAGGTACTGGCGCAAAATGGCCACGCAGATATTGCTTATCGCATTATTATTCAGCCTGTTTACCCGGGTTGGGGAAATTGGATAGAGCGTGGGGCAACTACTTTGTGGGAGCATTGGGCTCGCCGGGATACAAAAAAACATGCTTCGCTTAACCATATCATGTTTGGTGATGTGAGCAACTGGTTCTACCAGTATATAGCCGGTATCAGACCCGATTATAAAGCTCCGGGATTCAAACACTTCTATGTGGAACCCATGTTGACAGAACATCTGGACTGGGCAAAGGCGGATTTTGAATCAGCATATGGAACAATTATAGCAGAGTGGAAAAAACAAAATGACCAAATCACCCTGGATGTCCAGGTGCCCGCAAACACAAGTGCTACCATAATATTACCAAAAGGTGAACTGACGAATGTTGATGTGAGTATGTTCAAAAATATCAGTGAGGAGCATGGAAAAACTGTGATCAAAGTGGGATCAGGAAACTACAAAATCAATTTGGATATTTAAGTGCTAATTATATCAAGGAAATAATGAGACAAATAGTTTTTAAAACCATCACCACTACTTTATTTCTGTTATCTGCAGTAATTATCACCTATGCCCAGGAGGATGCAAATAAATGGAATACAAAAGGTTTCGAGCAGCCGAACAGCATGGGCGGCGGCGAAGCAACGATTTCCAAAAGCGGGAAGTTTCGTGTTTTTGTGTTAATGGGACAATCCAACATGAATGGGTCCGGAAAGGCGTCCGAACTGGAGTCGCCCTACAATGAAAAACACGATCGCATAAGAATATGGGCAAATGGCAGGTGGGAATACTTTGTGCCGGGTAATCGGTTCGGGCCGGGTGTTTCTTTTGCGCATCAACTTGCTGATTTCTGGCCTGAGGATCACATAGGCATCATCAAGGTTTCGTGTGGTGCAACGGGAATAAGCGCGTTTGAGAAGAACTGGTCATTTGAGAGGGCCGAGCGCAGCAAGGATGGTAAAAAGGGATCGATGTATAAGGATCTGATGAATGCTGTTGCTGAAGCAAAGAGAATTTCTCAACCTGAGTTTTGCGGTTTTGTATGGAAACAGGCAGCTGCCGATGGAAGAAAAGGCCTCGCGGAAGAGTATTATGATAATTTCAAACAGCTCATTTCGGACCTGAGCACAGACCTGGGCGTCTCGAATCTGCCGACATTTGTTCCATCCTATGCCACAGATGAGGAGTTGCTCAAAGGTGTTCTTTCCCTCCTGAGTGAAAAGGAAGTGCTTGAAGCCAAAAATTCGGCAGGCAAAGCTTCCCTAAGTGATCAGGACCTGCTTGAAGCTGTTTTGTCCTACATTGATAGCAATGGCTTATTGCAAAATGAAACCCTAGTGCGCAAAAAACGGCGGTACATGGCAACCGTCATATCAGCCCAGAACAGAGCAGGTCGGGAACTACCCAATGTTACCACTCTCTATCCAGGCAGGTTGCCCGTAGGGGACGATGGAGCTCACTACAGTTCCGAGGGCTATATCACACTCGGGAAGATCACAGCCTCTCCGGTAGAAGAATTCTACAAGGCAAAAGAGTAATTGTCGAACCTGGCTATATGAGTACCAAATCCCAGTAGAAATTCACTATTCGTAAAAAACATTTACATTTTGCCACTATTTCCAT
>JAAEOI010000195.1 GCA_024244665.1 Bacteroidota bacterium
GACCTTCAGCAGGGTGGCCACACCCTGTTCCGATTTGTCTTTGGCATAATGAATCAGCAGCAGTTTGGAGAAGTATGAGTAGAGGAATCCGGTGGTCATGGGAAGGGGATATTTTTTCTCGTTTGCTGCAAAGTGATTTATGATGCGGTTGGCCCCGACCACATCCCTTTTGCCCAGTGCATTTTGAAGTTCAAACTGGTTGTAGTCCTTGCTGATCCCGATGTTTTTCTCCACATCCTCTGGTGTGATGTTCCGGGACTCCTTCCCAATGGCAATGATCAGTTTATCTATTTCATTGGCAATCTTTGAGAGATCACTTCCCAGGAATTCTCCCAGCAGGGCTGCTGCCTTGGGTTCGATCTTATATTTCTTTTTTGAGGCATATCCCGAGATCCATCCTGGAACCTGGTTGTCATACAGTTTTTTGGATTCATAGCTGATCCCGTTCTTTTCAAGGGCTTTGAAGACCTTTTTGCGTCTGTCAGCTTTTTTGTATTTGTAGTTGATCACCAGCAGTGTGGAGGGCTGAGGGTTCTCCACGTAGTGGATCAGTTTTTCAAAATCCTTCAGCTCCTGTGCCTCCTTAAGCACCACCACCTGGTGGGA
>JAAEOI010000196.1 GCA_024244665.1 Bacteroidota bacterium
ATAGATCGCATCGGCCGACCAGAAACTGTACCTTCTCGGACTACCCCCTTTGCGGAACCAGAAGCGGGCATAGTTATCCAGGTATTGGGTATCATGGAGCCATCTGCCTTCATAAAAGTGATGTCCGGCAGCACAGCTGATGGTATTGTGTTTTCCCGACCAGCTGACCTGGGGTAGAAACTCAGTAATCACATATCCGCCGGGTGTGTTTTTTATGTGCTTCCTGAAGGTCCACCATCTGAAATAATAGCTTTTCTCGAGCTCCTTATCCGGACAATCAAACAATGGGATATTATTACTTAAAAATTCCCAGGCCTCATGATTGGGAATGGCATTCACATACAGTTCCTCATCTCCCGCATTAAATTCATCTATATAATGGCTGAATTGCTCCGGATTTAACAGGGATTTCTCCGAAAACTTTTTTGTATCAGGAGTGCAGGCACTGAGGAGAAACAGGCTTAATGCAGGTAAGACTAAGAATCGCAGCTGGTTTAATTTCATGATCAATTCATCATGGTTTTCTACCTCTTGAGGATCAGTTCTTTCTTAACATAGGGGGCCGGGTAGGTGGTCAGCCAAACTTCCGGTTTGAATTCTGTAATACCACCCTTCATTCCCAAAACAACAACATCTATCTCTTTTCCAACCATATCCGGGGTAAGAGGGACATAATAGGTATAGTGTGATTTGGCTTTCATAGCCGGATACTCAAACGGGTTTACAGGATAGGAGGGACTTCTGTCCGGTGCCCCGACAGGTAAGCCATCCACCCGTATGGCTGCATAGGCTCCTTCAATACCATGTTCTCCTTCCAGGCAAATGGCCAGGTAAGAGCCGGAAGGGATTTCATTGAGGGTGGTTGAAGCGGACCATGCATGTTCGGCTTTAATTTTGTAATACGGGCTGTAAAGGTGTGATCCGCGCCATTCACTCCTGTCCAGCGGCTTTCCATCCAGGAAACCCTCCACTTCCACTACCTTGTCGGGTGTTCCCCTGAATCGAACATACCTGACCGGCTTCTCCGGATCAAGTTTTATTTTCATGGTGTTTTGCGCCAGTATCCTGATTTCCTGCCATTCACTGAGGTCTTCAGATACCTCAAGGAAGACTGCTTCTTCTGTTTTCCACGGTTGCATGGCATGCTCACTCCCCACTTCGATGATCAATTCATCCATGCTGATGGCCTGTCCAAAATCCAGTCTCAGCGATCCTCCGTTTAACAGATCAGCCTTGTGTCGGCGACGGCTAACATAAAAAGAGGTGCTTGGATCGCCATCGAACATATAATGATCCCATAAGCCTCTGTCCGCAAATAGTGGCTGATTCAGAAATTCATCCCTGGCAGCCTTAACCTCGGGCACCCTGGTTTCTCCTGAACGATCCAGTTCTCGAATCTCCAGGGCATTATTGTCCGTAGAGAAGATAGTAGCCTCATACAAAGCTTCCGCATCAACCGGCACATCGCAGGGATTGAGATCAGCGATCTTCCGGTGATATGACTCTGTCAGGGGTTCTCCGGGAAACTCTATTTTCACCGACCGTCCTTTTAGAAGTGAATTGACTTTCGTTCCCACCAGCTCTGCTTCTGAAAAACGCTGTCCTGCAGCTTCCAGCTTAATGCTATGTTTCGTGCCTGGAAGTCCTGCCATCATGATTCTGACAGGTTTTCCGGGGACATCCTGTAAAATCTCGTAATCACATCCGTCGATGCCAAGGCCTCCCTGGCCATCCGGACAGATCAGGACCAGTGATGCGCGAAAGGGATCTACCGGAACTTTAAATGAATCGCCCTTTTTAAACGTGCCCAATATCCTTTCAATGGGGTGAAGAAGCCTGGCTTCATACAGGATATCGTCTGTGAGTCCGGTCTCTTCATCCAGGTTTACCTCTACTTCCGAGGGTTCCCAGGATAAATTCCTGAGTGTGATCAATCTTGTACTGGCATCACCTCTTGAGACTGCTTTTTCTCCATAGCTTTCTTCAGGTAAAACCAGACCGTTCACCATGATCGGACCATATAAGCGGGCAATATTGAATATTCTTGCAAGCTTTGGGTACTCATCATCGCTCAGGAACCATGGGTTCCCGTATAATTGAGGAGATAAAATCAATGATCGGTTGAAGGCCTGAAGAATAAGGTCATCCTCCCAGTAATTGAGACAGGAAGAGAGACAGACTCCATGATCTTCTGTGAGGCGCATTAATTCCGGGACAATGTCTCTTGAAATTGCTCCAGCCCGGTGGTGTGGAGCGGTCATTCTCCAATTGCCCATGTGGACATCGATGTAGGTTTCGGCTCCTCCCCACAGGAAGGTGGTTGCATGTTTTTTTGCTTCCTCGCTCAGGTTTAAACGGTGGTTCAAAAAGATCAGGTCGGGACTGTATTTACGGCATTCATTCATCATTCTGATAAAGGCATCCTGCTTTTCGTCTCTCAACTGACCCACGACCGCGTCTAATTTCAATAAGCGGAACTCATAATCACGGCATAATCTGACCATCATATCGATGCGTGCCTGTTCTTCTTCAGGCGTATTACCAAAGCCATCGGGCCCGCCCCAGGTCCCCAAACGGGTGCCCATCGCTTTTGCCTCCTTGTAGATCGGATCAAAGCCATTGGGAAATTGCCTTTTGAACTCTTCCGAATCCATGCTGCCATACCATCTGGCTTTGTCGATAGCCCCGGCGCTGATCACATAGATATCGAGGGTCATGCCATATTCGGATTTCAGCCAGTTAAAGAACCGCAGGTTGGTGAGGGTCTGGGCTTCAGTGCTGCCTTCATTAGTGTTGTTAATCCATGAGAAATACTGTGACAGGGATGGGGTATTCTCATCGGCTCCAGGGTACACATCTGTTTGTGAATCCTGTCCCGGGAGAAGGCAAAACGAGCATAAAGCCAGGATAATAATAGTCGCGGTAATTCTTCTGTTTTCTTTCATTGTTTCGAATATCTCTATTTATGTCTAAATCTAAGAATAATTGATATATTTACTTGCGCGGTGTAAATAAATAATTTTAGAATATTCTCATGAAGTATCTGTTTGCCATTTCATTCTTCTCTCTGTTGCTTTTAAACTCATGTTCTGACAATCAGGAGGCCACCGGAGGGACCTCTGTTGAAATTTTATCTGAAAACTTTATTGATCCCCCAAATAGTGCCCGACCCGGGGCCTTCTGGTGCTGGCTAAATGGAAACATTACAAGGACGGCAATTACCCGCGATCTGGAAGAGATGAAGGATAAGGGTATGAGCAGAGCAGAAATATGGGATGTGGCTGCCGCGCGAAATCAGGATAATTTTATTCCCGCGGGTGGCGCTTTTCTGGGTGATAGCTCGGTTGCATTGATCAAACATGCCCTGGCTGAAGGAGAAAGACTTGGCTTAAAAATAGGGATGATAGGATCGAGTGGATGGAACGCAGGAGGTCCCTGGGTTATGCCGGAATGGGCTTCCAAGGCTCTTTTTCATTCAGAAATTGCAGCAGTTGGTCCGGCAGCGATTTCCATTGAGCTTCCCTTTCCCGCTCTGCCCGCTCTATGTCCAAAAGATGAGCAGGGAAGACCTCTCTATTATGGTGAGGTGGCTGTTCTGGCTCTACCCGATAAAAAGCAGCAAAGGGTTGAAAGCAAGGATAAGATTATCGATCTCACAGATCACTTTGTTGAAGGTGTTCTTAATTGTGAGCTACCTGAGGGTGACTGGACTATTTTGAGGTTTATTTTTTCAAATACCGGGCAAGAACTGATCGTGCCCAGTCCAAACTCAGGAGGCTTATTTATAGATTTTCTGGATCCTCAGGCCACCATAAACCATCTGCAATATTTTATGGATCGCCTTGGAATGAAAACCGGGAAGTCCAAAAAGACAGGATTGGCATGTCTTGAATTTGACAGCATGGAGTTGGACGAGGGTGTCCCCTGGACAGATTCCATGGCTGATATCTTTAAAAAGAGGAGGGGATATGACCTTATCAGTTACCTGCCGGTTCTGGCTGGTTGGAGTGTGGGTAATGAAACAGAGTCGTTTATGTACGATTGGAAAAAAACCATTAGTGATCAGTTGATATTCAGTCATTATGCAACCGGACGAAGATTTCTTGAGAAATATGGTGTCGAGCTTGTGGCAGAAGCTGGTGGCCCGGGACCTCCCATTTGGGATACATGTCCTGTCGATGCATTGGAAGCACTGGGAAATGTGAGTATTCCAAGAGGTGAATTCTGGATAAGGCACCGGAATATGTTTTTAATCAAACAAGTTGCCAGCGCTTCTCATATTTATGGTAAAAAAATTGTGGATGCAGAATCGTTTACGACCTGGAGACGATGGAAAGACTCGCCTTTTGCGCTTAAACTTATTGTTGACAGGGCTTTTTGTGAGGGTTTGAACTGTATCACCTTCCATACTTTTGCCAATACCAATCCGGAGGACGGGCTTCCCGGACGTACCTATCATGCAGGCGTGGATATTAACCCGGCCACAACCTGGTGGGAAAAATCACGACCGTTTATGGACTACCTGTCCCGGTGCAGCTATATGCTTCAAAATGGAAAATTTGTGGCTGATGTCTGCTACTTTTATGGCGATCAGGCACCAAACTTTTATCCGTTTTTCCATGATGTGCCAGAAAAGCCTGAGCTGCCAGGACTGGCAAGTGGGTATGACTACGATGTGGTTAACAGCGATGTCATTCTAAACAGGATGTCTGTTGAGGATGGCAGGATTGTACTTCCCGATGGCATGAGCTATTCAGTGATGGTATTACCAGACCAGGTTCATATGCCTCTTAACGTGTTAAAAAAGCTTGAGCAGATGGTTTTGGATGGAGCCACAGTGATAGGTCCCAGGCCAGAGCATGTCCCGGGATTGAATGATGCTGAATCTGATAACAATGAGCTCACTCTGATAGTTGACCGTATGTGGCAGGGTGTAGATGGGGCAGGTCTTAAAATGACCACTTATGGAGAAGGCAGGATCTTTGATGGTCTGACAATAAGCGAAGTTTTACAGGGAGATAATATAGAAAAAGACTTTGATTTCAAAGGGAATTCTGATCTCGATTTTATCCACCGCCAATACGGGGATGGAGAAGCCTATTTTATCCGAAATGAAGGTGAAAACAGTTTTTCGGGAACATGCACCTTCAGGTCTTCCGGAAAGTACCCGGAGATTTGGGATCCATCAACCGGGAAGAGCTATGCATTGAAGGACTTCAGCCGGGAGGATGGCATGATAGAGGCACAGATGGAACTGGATCCGGGTGCATCACTATTTGTTGTTTTCTCTGATTCAAAAAGGTCTCTCGCCGAATGGAGTGACCATCAAGGAATCGTTGAGGCCGAAGAACAAGTTGAAGGACCCTGGAAAATTACCTTCCCGGATGGATGGGGAGCTCCTGCAGAAACCACATTTGATGATTTGATTTCATGGACCGAATCTGAACAGAAAGGGATATCTTACTTTTCAGGAACAGCCACTTATCATAAGACTTTGTCCATGGATCCAGAGAAGATCAGTCGGTACAGAAGGATTTTCCTGGATTTGGGGGAGATTCGTGATGTTTCTGAAGTTTTCATCAATGGCTCATCAGCGGGCATACTATGGAAGAAGCCCTACCTGGCAGACATTTCAGACCTGCTCAAAGCAGGTGATAACCAGGTGGAAATTGAGATTGTCAATCTTTGGGTAAACCGATTGACCGGCGATATGCTTTCTGAACCGGGAGATCGCTACTGTCACACCAATCATCCATATGTAACCCAGGATAACTGGGCCGGAGGAGGTGACGAAACCTACAGATTGCAGCCCGCCGGATTGCTTGGTCCTGTGACCATCCGCTATTCAGAATAGAGCAAAAGCTCCTTTTTCCCGAAGGGTATGGGGTATGAAGTTATCCAGACTTCCGGTTTATATTCAGAGATCCCATCTTTCATTGTCAGCACAACAGCATCGATTTTTGCGCCTGTCATCTCCTCACTTAAGGGGATGTAATATGTATAGTTGGAATCTCTTCTTCGCACCGGATACTCCCACTGATTAATCGAATAGGAGACAGATCTGTCGGGTGCCCCAATGGCTATGCCATTTACACGAATGGCTGCATATGCCCCTTCCACGCCATGCTTCCCATTCAATGCAATGGCAAGGTAAGAACCCGAAGGTACTTCATCCAGCATAAAGGAATATTCCCATGCCTCCCTGGCCGGGTTGCGGCGGTATGCGGAAAAATGGTGCGAGGCACTCCATTTGTCACGCTCTACAGCCTTGCCATTTCTGTACCCCTCTATCTCATAAATATTCTCTGGTGTACCCTGGAGGCGCATATATCGGATCGCTTTGTTTGGATCCAGGTCAATTTCCATATCCAATCCTGCGAGAAAGGTAATTTGTTCCCAATCCTTCAGATTGGAAGAAACTTCGGCCCTTATTGCCTCCCATGATTTAAATGGCTGCAGGGCCTGTTCGTCCTTCACCCGAATGACCAGTTTGTCCAGGCTGACCTTTTCACCCAGATCCAGGCGGAAGGATCCTCCATTTATCAAAAGATCACCTGAGCCTCTCCGACGGGATACATAGAATGAGGTGTTTTTTTTGCCATCGAACATATAACGGTCCCAAAGTCCCCGGTCTACAAACAGTTCCTGGTTAAAAAACGCATCCCTGGAATCACTTACCTGTGGGATGCTGCTTGGACCTGATCGCAAAAGCGATCTTACTTCAAGGGCATTGTTGTCAGCTGCAAAACAGGTAGCTTCGTAAAGTGCCTGGGCATCTTCCGGAACGGGCTTTTCCGTCATATCCCCCAATTTCCTGTGCCAGTCATGCGCCAGTTTGTCTCCTTCGAATTGTAATGGAATCACATCGCCATTGACAAATTCACTGACTTCAACTCCATCTATCATGGCAGCTGTGAACACTCCCTTCCCTTCCTTCAGGGAAATCTTCCTCTCCTCCCCCGGCATTCCGAGCAGCTCTATCTTTAAGGGTTTGCCAGGTATATCCTGTATGATTTCATAGTCAGTGCCTTCTATGGCAAATCCTGGAGTGCCATTGCTGCTGGCTACCAGCAGACAGGAGCGAAATGGTAGTACCTCAACTTCCAGGTAGTCGCCTTTTTTGAATACACCCAGAACTTTTTCAGTGGGATGATATTGTCTCACTTCAATCTGCTTTCCCTTCTCCAGGCCGATCTCTTCATCCAGTTTTACGGTAAAGGAGAGCGGACTCCACCCCAGGTTTCGCAGGGTGATCAGCCGTGTCCTTTCATCCCCCCGCGAAACTGCATTTAGTCCATATTTTTCTTCAGGGAGCACAATACCCTCCACCAGGATGTCGCGGTATTTCCGTGTCAGATTATAGATTCGGGCCAGCTTGGGAAATTCATCATCCCTGAGCAGCCACGGGTTCCCGTAAATTTCCGGGGCCAGAATCATGTTCCTGTTAAAGGCTTGAAGGATCAGGTCATCCTCCCAATAGTCGAGACAGGACGAAATACAAACTCCATGATCCTCACTCAACCTCATCAAGTCCGGGGCTAATTCCCTGGATAATGCCCCTGCCCTGTGATGTGTGGCAGTGACCCTATTTACCATATGCACATCAATATAGGTTTCAGCACCACCCATCAGGGAAGTGGTAGCATGCTTCTTTGCTTCCTCGTGCAGATTCAACCTGTGATTTAGTAAAATTAAATCCGGACTATATTTGCGGCATTCAGCCATCATATTGATAAAAGCCTCCTGTTTGCTGTCTCTCAGATTCCCGCAAACGGCATCAAACTTGAATAGTTCAAATTTGTAATCCCGGCAAAGTGCCACCATCATCTCTGTCCGTGCGGCCACTTCTGCAGGTGTATCCCCGAAGCCATCCGGTCCTCCCCAGATCCCGAGGCGGGTGCCTGATTCACGGGCGAGACTGTACATGGGTTGAAAACCATTGGGGAATTGGGATTTGAATCTATTGGAATTATCTGAGCCATAGTGACCCGCACCATCAATAGCCCCAGCGTCGTAGGCATAGATATCAAGTTTCATTCCATACTCGTCATTTAGCCATTTGAAGAATGCAAGGTTCTTTAATGTCTGTTCTTCAGTGCTTCCCTCATTGGTGTTATTGATCCAGGAGAAATACTGGGATCGGGATGGAGTTTTTTCATTTGCTCCCGGGAAGACATCTGGTTCAGTTTTTTGTGAGAGTAGAGATCCGTAAATTGACAAAGCAATAAGTGTCAGAAAGCTGGGCTTAAGGAGTTTCATTGATGGATGATTTATTTTATTGATAAAATTAAAGAAATTCCAGACTCAATAATTATTCCAAAGATAGATCTTTGTATTCAATTAATTGTTATTATCTACCCTGTGAATTTATCTCATCGAAGGTCGCAATCATCGCCTTCAATTTTTCCTTAATAGCTGGAAGGATCGGCCATATTCTGGTCCTGTCTCTTCACCAGGTCGCCATAGGAAACCAGGCACACGGCACCATGATCTCCACCGATGTCATGATCCCCTCCTGGCCTGACAATTGTGGCAGGTAAGAAGCAGGGCAGCAATAGTGATCAGGAATTGTTTTTTCATTTTGCTGGGGAGTTAGGATTTATGAGATTTAGCAACTCTTTTTGCAACGCGGAACCGGAGGCAGCGATGGTGTAATTTAGATTTACGCCATTTTCGGTCAGATCGAAAAAGATTTCCTCTCCATTTATGTCGGTCACTTTCCCTCCAGCCTCCCGGATCAGGAGCCAGGGTACGGCAATATCCCAGATTTTGGTAGTCTGATTAAGTGCAGCCCCCAGCCTGCCATCTGCCACATAGCAGAAATCCACCAGGGAGTTTGTGGATCGGATATTCCTTACGCGTTTTGAAAGTTTTTTCAGGATCTCCATCTCCGATTCGGTCTTGCCGGGAGTATCACTGAAATCGAATGAGTAGGCTATCAACTGGTCCTCCAAAACTGAGGAGTGGGTTGGAATGACAGGTTCTCCGTTCTTTTTGCTGACTTCACCCTGTTCGGCCAGGAAAAGATCATCACTTACCGGCAGGTACATTCCTCCCAGGACCGGGGTTTGTTTATATAGCAATGCAATGATCACCCCAAACCAGGGCAGACCGGCTGCAAAATTCGAGGTGCCGTCCAGAGGATCAACAACCCATGTGTATTCCGATCCATGATTAATATACCCGGTCTCTTCGGTAATAATATTAAATTCTCCTGAAGCCTCATTCAGGATCTCCAGAATCACTTTTTCTGCTGCCAGGTCCGCTTCAGTGACCACTGAGCTGATGCTCTCCTTTACCCGGGCTTTTATCTGCCGGCCATAATAGGAAAGAAGTACTTTCCCGGCTTTTATCAGGGCATGATTAAGGTTTTCTCGGGCATTTTCAGGAATCATGGGTTAAATTTAACAAAACCCATGGATTTGATTTTCTCAGTTTATTGAGTAAATATGCAAAGTAATTCATTCATCAGGGATACAGGACGAGTATATGAGAACAGATGATCCTTATACACCAATTCCAAAAGGGAATGCGGTATATATTAACAGACTTAATAAAATCGAAATACTGGGTTTAATCAGAGAGTTTGCAACCATTTCAAGAGCGGAGTTGGTTGAGAAGTCAGGCTTAAGTGCACCCACTGTCTCCCGGATCGTTAAAGGTCTTATTGAAGAGGAGAAACTGGTGGAGTCCATTGGTATCGGGAGTTCAAGTGGAGGCCGGCCGCCGGTGATGTTAAAGTTCAAGGGAGAAAAATCTTATGTGATAGGTGTTGACCTTGGTGCTACTGCAACCAGGGGTGTGCTGTCCAATCTGAATGGTGAGTTCGTTGAGGAGATCGAATTCCCAACCAGGCTGGCAGATGGTTATGAAGAGGTCCTGAATGATGTGGCAAATCTGATATTAAAATTGGCTGCAAACAGGAAAGAAGTTTCTAAAAGCAGGATTTTCGGAGTGGGAATTGCGGTGGCGGGACTGGTGGATAAAAATAAAAACATCATTGATTATTCTCCTGTATTTAACTGGCACGAAGCAGATATTGTCGGTTCGCTCCATGATAAGGTCCCTTATCCAATCATATTTGACAACGTAACGCGATTGATGGCTCTGGGAGGATTGTATTATGGAAAAGGGCATAAGGCCAAAAATTTCATCTGCATCAATGTGGGGTATGGGATTGGTTCAGGAGTAATTGTGAATGGCGAATTGCTTTCGGGAGTAGATGGATTTGCCGGTGAGTTCGGACATATCACTATGGACAAGGATAGCCAAATTCAGTGTAGCTGTAAGAAATACGGTTGTCTGGAAGCCCTTGCTTCGGGGAAAGCAATCGCACAAACAGCGCAGCAATACATGAAAGAAGGAAGGGAGAGTAAAATAAATGAGCTGTGTGAAGGGGAGATCAATAAGGCTACAGCAAAAATGGTGGCCCAGGCAGCCAGGATGGGAGATGAACTGGCTCTAAAGGTTTTTAATGATGCCATGGAACACATTGGGGTCGGGATCGCCAATCTGATCAATCTTTTTAATCCGGAAATGGTTGTCGTCGGAGGCGGGGTATCCCTTGCGGGGGACCTCTTTTTTGAGAACATCCAGAGAGTCGTAAAGAAGCATGTGATGCAATCAAGCCACAAGGATTTACCTATTCTCCCGGTCGCATTTGGTGAAAATGCGGCACTGATGGGCGCTTTCGCGTTAATATTAAATCAGGTTTTGGGTCTTGATCTGAATCTGAAAGAATAGCCATATCTTCTCATGAAATTTCTAACTGTAATAGCACTAAGTTCTATTGTAACCCTTGTTTTCTGTGTGCTATTATTCACCGAATGTAAAGGACCCGGAAGTGGCACTGCTGATTTTAAAGACTACTTACTTATCTATCATTAGAAAGTTTGGGATTGTGTATTTCTTTGCCTATTTTCGATATGAAGATTTCACCTCTGAAATTAGATTGGCATTTCAATTAGTCTAATACAAATATATTGATAATGAGGAAGCTATCCTTAATGAGATTTTTCTGTCTGGCCATTACTTTTGTACTGATGGTTGGCAGTAGTACCCCCCAGGAGGTTTCGCCGGAGTTGAAACTGGGAATTTTCGGTGCTTTCTATACCAAATTGGATTCCGGAGAGGATTTTGAAAAATATTCACGAACCGGTGATTTCGCGGATATTGTGGTGGACCTGGGAACCGGAAATTCCAAGATGGTATTCTGGCGTGGTTCCAGCTACCTGCCTTACCTGGAAACCAATGAAGGCCGGTGGTATGTGGAAGAGGTGATTCCCCGAAGCGGAAATGGTGAGGGAATCCGTACGGATAGGATAAATGCCTATTCTCATGTAAAGATTATCGAAAGCGGTTCGGAAAAAGTTGTGGTACACTGGCGCTACCTCCCAGAGTTTTCAGGCCTGAATCCAAATGTGGGTGTGGATGCAACGAAATTTATTGATGAATACTTCACCATTTCCCCTGATGGAAGTGTGCATCGAACCATCCGTCAGGGAACTGCAAAGATCGACAGTTGGAAGGATCCAAAGAACATGATTCAGCAGACCTTTACCCTTACTGCTTCGGGTATTACCAATTCGGAGACCAGGCAGCCCGGAACCTCTAACCTGGAAAAAGCTGTGGAGGGTTCTCCCATTGTTAATAAGGTGGTCAGAAATCCTGTTGCCTGGTGGAAATTTGATGAGGCCATGGGTGATGTGGCTGCAGAATCCGTGAGCGGTGAAGTGAGTGATATTCATGGGCATAAAGGGCTTTGGAAAATGGGTGTATCCGGGACCGCACTTCAGTTTGACGGTTACAATACCTACCTGGCTTTGCCGCAGGAGAAGGCTCCTCCCAATACAGATGGTCTTACTCTGGAAGCCTGGATTGCTATTGGTGCCTATCCCTGGAACTGGACCCCGGTGATCCAGCAGGGCGATGATGAAGGTTTCTTCCTGGGCGTGGACGGGCATGGCCATCCGGGTTTCAATATCATGGTTGGAGATGTTTGGGAAGAGCTGGTTTCCGATGCTTTTCTGGAAAGAAACACCTGGTACCACATTGCAGGAACCTATGATATGAAGACCGGGGATATGGTCATTTATGTGGATGGCAAGCAAGCCGGAACGAAAACGGCACGTCGTGAATATGTGGGTGTGGCCAGGGCTGAGATCAAGATAGGTAAGGGAAAGGACCGCAGGCCAACCGATCCGGTCAGGGAAAATACTTTCATTGACTCTTACGGGTTTGACGGGCTCCTCGATGAGGTGAAGATCTATGATGCCGGGCTGACAGCCGCGGAGGTGAAAGAATCCTATTCATTAAGCGGACTATCACTGGCTGAAAAGAGCAACCCGGATATGGCGGAGCGAAGCCTGCCTGTGTTCAAGCCCTCCGGGAAATTCGGAGCAAATTATTCCAGATTGAAGTTTTATGAAACCTGGGACAACCTCTGGAGATTTAGTGGTCACCCCGATGTGGTGGTATCCTTTGACGAACTTCCCACCAGGTTCGTATTCTGGAGAGGTACCGGATACATACCCATGATGGTGAATGAGAAAGGACAATGGTACAGTAATGAATTTAATGAAACCTGGGGGACCTCAGGCGGCCAGGGATGCCAGGAACCCATGTCTGACAAGGAGGCCTATACAAACTTTGCACGGATCATTGAAAATTCCGATGCAAGGGTGGTGGTACACTGGAGATATCCCCTCCTTGATGTGTTGCATGTATTTGCCAATGTGGATGAAGAGACCGGGTGGGGCGATTGGGGTGAATGGTACTATTATATCTATCCCGATGGAGTGGCTGTGAAGAAGATGAATCTCTGGACCCATGGTGAAAGGAATCATGAATGGCAGGAATCCATGGCCATATTCGGTCCCAATCAGCATCCCGAGGATATCATTGAGACTGAAGTCGCACTCACCATGGTGAACATGGAAGGGAATGCTGTGGAATACAGCTGGGAGGGAGGACCTCCTGATGATGTGGATGAGCCTGAGGATAAGGTCGTACAGCACATCAATTATAAGGCGGATTATGATCCGGTAACCATAGGTGAGTTTGGTGAATCGGATGTATATGGGGGAGAAATCACACCTTATGCGGTGTTCCCTACCTGGAATCACTGGCCCGTGGCACAGATGCCCTCCGATGGAAGGTATGCCAGTTTCCCGGACCGTACTGCCCACAGTTCGCTGACCCATGTGAGACTACCCACCCATGCTGAGGATTTCGGCGACCGGCCTTATCAGCAAAAGATCCTGATGGAGGGAATGCTGGATAAATCTCCCGAAGAATTAATTCCATTGGCTGCATCCTGGCTCAACCCACCCGGGGTAACCCCGCTAAGAGGTTGCGAAAGTGAGGGCTATGACAAGACTGAGCGCGCATTTAAAGTGAATGCATTAGAAGAAGAGATGGTTCTGAGGGTGGATGCAACGGAAGAAAATCCCATTGTCAATCCCTGTTTTGTGATAAAGAACTGGGCGAAGCAATCACCGGCAAGTCTGGCCGTGAATGGAAAAGCAATGACCTCCGGACCCGATGTGAGACAGGGTATTGTGAGAGATACCGATGGCACCTGGACCATGGTGGTCTGGTTCAAGCTTGAAGCTATCGATCCAGTGGAATTTGTTTTTGAAAGCAACACCCTGGGGAACAACGAGGTACTTTAATCAGACATCAAATATTTATCTACCTTAACCAATAAAGGAAACATGAGAAAATTAGCTGCCCTGCTGCTGACAACAGCCCTGATGACCGGATTGACCGCTGGATGCAACTCCAATGCCGGTGAACAGACAGCAAATAGAGAGATTAAAAGGGTGGGGATGGTCATCAAGATCAAGGCCGAACACATAGATGAGTACCGCAAGATCCATTCAGCATCCAATGCCGGGGTAAGGGACCTGCTTACCAGGGCCCACATGCACAACTTCTCCATTTTCCTGCACCAGTTGGACGATGGCAACTGGTATGAGTTCGGCTATTATGAGTATACCGGAGACGATTTTGAAGCCGACATGGCCACGCTGGACAAGCATCCACGCAACATTGAATGGCTGAAGGTCTGCGATCCCATGCAGGTTCCACTGGAGGGTGAAACCGGCTGGGCAGAGATGGAACAGGTCTATTTTAACCAGTAAACAGACACAGGTTAATACATTTACAGATGAAAGAGGCAGGTATGTTAAACAGGGATATATCAGCGGTGATATCGGAACAGGGTCATGGTGATCTCCTGATGGTTGCCGACGCCGGATTTGCCATTCCATTGGGTGTAGAGGTCATCGATCTCTCTTTGAAGGAAAATGTGCCCATGGTGATGGATGTATTGTCAGAGCTATCCCGGTACTTCTCAGTGGAGAAGATGTATATGTCAAAGGAGACAGGTGAAATAAGCCCTTCTCATTTCAAGAAGGTATCAACTGCCTTTGGAGACAATGTGGAGCTTGAGATTCTTGAGCATGCAGACCTGAAAGTGCTGAGCAGGGATGTGAAAGCCGTCATCCGGACTGGAGATTTTACAGCCTACGGCAATGTGATCCTGGTTTCAGGAGCAGGTGACCGGTGGTATTTAGAAAACAGTAATCATTAAACCCAATCGAACATGGATTTGAATATTAACACAATCGATCTTATCATAATTATAGTCTACCTGGTGGGGATTCTGCTGGTCGGGATCCTCTCGGTCCGTTTGAAAAAAATGACCAGTGAAGGATATTTCCTGGCAGGAAGGGGATTGGGATGGGTCATGGTTGGGGCTGCACTTTTTGCTTCCAACATATCGACCATTCACCTGGTTGGGCTTGCCGCCTCGGGGTACAATGAAGGATTGGTCTGGGGTAATTTTGAGTGGTTGGCATCCATTACTCTGATCTTGCTGGGGCTGGTATTTGCCCCATTTTATTTCAAAAGTAAGATATCTACCCTGCCGGAGTTTTTGGAAAAAAGATATGGTCCCGCAGCCCGAACCATACTGGCAGTGATTGCCATCATAGGTGCACTTTTTGTACATATCGGAATGAGCCTGTATGCGGGGGCAGTTGTTTTTCATGCATTTTTCGGGATTAACGTGTTTACATCCATCCTTGTGATCTCGGTCATCACCACCATCTATACAGTGTTGGGAGGATTAAAGGCTGTGGTAGTCACTGAAAGTGTTCAGACGGTGATCCTGATCCTGGGAGCCGTTGTATTGACCGGTTTTGCCATGGCAGCTCTTCCGGAACACGGGGTTACTTCACTGGCAGAACTGAAAGCACAACTGAAACCGGGTCAGCTTAACATGCTTCATACGAAAGAGAGCCTTGGATTGCTGGGAGAGGGCGGATTCGAGTCAGGGCTCACCTGGTATGCATGTCTGCTGGGATATCCCATCCTGGGTCTCTGGTACTGGTGCTCCGACCAGACCATTGTGCAGCGGGTCCTGGGTGCAAAAACCCAGCAAGCGGCCCAGATGGGTCCTATTTTCGCCGGATTTTTGAAGATACTCCCCGTATTTATCCTGGTATTCCCCGGGGTGATTGCCTATGTCCTTTTTAAAGATATTATCGGTACCAATGCCAATCAGGCTCTTCCGGTGATGATCGACCAACTTTTGCCCACCGGGCTCAAAGGGATCATGGCTGCCACGCTTCTGGCTGCGCTGATGAGCACCATTGCTGCAGCACTGAACAGTTCAGCAACGCTTGTGGCTGTTGATATTGTTAAACGTGTCAAACCCTCTACCACCGATAAGCAGCAAATCAAATATGGTCGGATTGCAGCGGTTGTGGTGATGCTGCTGGCCATGCTCTGGTCAACACAGGGAGATAAATTCTCCAGCATCTTTGAGGCCATCAATAAGATCGCGGCAGCCATCGCTCCACCGGTGGCCACGGTGTTCCTTTTTGGAGTATTCTCCAAGCGGGGTACCAATAAAGCTGCCATAGTGACGCTTCTGACCGGACTAGTTCTTGGAATTACAGCATTTTGTCTCGACTTCGAGCCCATCAGTGGACATATGTATCTGACCAGGGGATTGCACATCCCATTTATGATGCAGGCCTGGTGGCTCTTTGTGATCTGTACGGTAATTTACTTTGCAGTAAGCTATTCCACGCCGCGGCCGCCCGCTGAGGTTATAGAAAATTATACCTGGGAGAATCCCCTTTCGGTGATTACAAAAGGAGAATTCAAGGGAGTGAAGGATGTGCGTCTCTGGGCGGGAATCCTGGTAGTGACCCTTGTGGTTATGTATATAATATTTTAAGATAAAAGGATATGAATATGAGACAGGCAGTTATGGTATCTCCAGGGATCATTGAGTTCAATGAGGTTCCCAAACCAGAATCCCCGGGTGCCAATGAAGTGATGTTGAAAATCGAAAGAATCGGTGTATGCGGGAGTGATATTCATGTTTATCATGGCGAACACCCTGCCACACCCTACCCGGTTATCCAGGGGCACGAATATGCTGCCACTGTTCATGCGGTGGGTAGTGATGTTACAGGTGTGAAACCAGGGATGAAAGCCACAGCCTGGCCACAGCTGGTATGTGGCAAATGCGGACCCTGTATCCGTGGCCAGTACAACGCCTGCCAGGAGCTGAAAGTGCAGGGATTCCAGGCACCGGGAGTAGCGCAGGATTACTTTGTCGTTCCCGAGCACCGGCTCATCACCATGCCTGATACTATGAGCCTGGATCAGGGTGCCCTGGTGGAACCTGCAGCAGTGGGAGCGCACTCCACCAGTCGATCAACCGGGATAGAAGGAAAGAATGTGGTGGTATCAGGGGCTGGTACCATCGGCAACCTGGTGGCCCAGTTTGCAATGGCCAGGGGAGCCAATAAGGTATTGATTACAGATATCAGCGACTACAGGCTGGGGATCGCCAGGGATTGTGGGATCGACGGAACCCTCAATGTACAACAGACCCCCTTTGAGGAGGGTGTGAAGGATTTTTTCGGAGCTTTCGGGTACCAGGTGGGATTTGAGGCGGCCGGGGTGCAGCCCTCACTGGATGCCTTAATGGCCAATGTGGAAAAAGGAGGAGATATCATTATTCTGGGTGTCTATTCAGAAAACCCCACGGTCAATATGTATTTCCTTGGCGAGCATGAACTGAACATGTTTGGATCCATGATGTACCGCAAGGAGGATTACGAAGAGGCGGTGCAAATGATCGATACCGGGAAGATCAGGACAGCTCCATTAATCTCCAGACACTTCAAATTTGAGGAGTACCTGCAGGCATACCAGTTTATTGAGGAGAAGGGAGACAAGATCATGAAAGTAATGATAGACCTATAAAAATCGAAATAGTGGATAGAAGAACACCAATCATTGTGGGAGTGGGGGAGATCCTCTGGGATATGTTGCCAGGGGGGAAAGTTCTGGGAGGTGCACCGGCAAATTTTGCATACCACTGCAGCCAGATGGGGACCGAATCTCATGTGATCAGCGCTATTGGAAAAGATGATCCCGGATGCGAAATCCTCGAGCAGGTGGAAATGTTAGGTATTCCCTCCGACTTTCTTTTCATTGAAGAGCAGTTTCCCACCAGCACTGTCACTGTGAAGTTGGATGCCAGGGGGCATCCCGAATATACCATCCATGAAAATGTGGCCTGGGATCACATTCCCGCCGACCAAAAGGCACTTGATATGGTGAAAGGTGCCGATGCTGTCTGTTTCGGTTCACTTGCCCAGCGGTCACCCATCTCCCGGAAGTCGATACAATCTTACCTAGCGGCACTATCAGCTGATTGTCTCAGGGTATTTGATGTTAACCTCAGACAGCACTTTTATTCGAAAGAGGTGATTGAAGAATCACTGGGGTTCGCAGATGTGCTAAAACTCAATGATGATGAGCTGGTTATACTTAGTGACCTGTTCTCTCTTGAGGGAGATGATGATGAATTGATCGGATCATTGCAGCAAAGCTTTGGTTTGAAACTGATTGCCCTGACCAGGGGCGGTGATGGTTCCACACTCTATACTGGCAACGATCGGTCCGAGTACCGTGTCGATGCGGTCCGGGCAGTTGATACCGTGGGGGCAGGCGATTCTTTTACCGCAGCCATGGTAATGACCTACCTGAACGGTATGGACCTAAAAGATACACACAGGATAGCCTCTGAACTTGCGGCCTATGTTTGTACCCAAAAGGGAGCTACTCCTGTAATCCCGGCAGAGATCCTGAGGGAGATATGTAGTTAATAATTATTTTTTGTTAAAATACAATATATCATGAAGCATTTTGAATATCAACAACCCACGAAAATTGTTTTTGGAAGTGGTCGAATCAGTGAAGCAGGAGAGATTGTACAAGCATTCGGAACCCGTTGCCTCCTGGTAACAACACCCGCTGTGCCGGCTACGGCTGCCCAGTTTGACAGGGTAAAAGAGATCCTCCGTGCATCCGGAGTGGACGTGGTCCATTTTGACCAGGTCATACCCAATCCAACCACAGAGACCAGTGCAGCAGGAGCAAAGATGGCTCGTGATCACAGGGCAGAAGTGATCGTCGGATTGGGCGGTGGTTCCAGCATGGATGCAGCCAAAGCCATTGCAGTGAAATCCACCCACGAGGGTTCTGCCTGGGACTATCTTTTTTATAAAAAGGAGCCCACCGACAGTACCCTTCCGGTGGTGGCAATCAGCACCACATCCGGTACCGGCTCCCAGGTCACCCAGGTCTCGGTGATTACCAACATGGCCGAGCGGGACAAGTCTGCCCTTTACCATCCCCAATGTTTTCCGAAGGTTTGTATCGTGGACCCGGAACTGATGCTTACCGTTCCAAAGCAGGTAACCGCACCCACAGGATTTGATGTATTCTGCCACGCTTTTGAGAGCACAATCAATCCGGGATCCGGGGCATATGTCGAATTACTGGCCTGGGAAGCCATCTCCATAGTGGCAGATACACTACCGGGATTATTGAACAATCTGCAGGATGTGAAGGCCAGGGAGAAAATGGCCTGGGCAGATACCCTGGCCGGACTTTGCATCGCAAGTGCGGGTGTGACACTTCCCCACGGAATGGGCATGGCCATTGGCGGGATGTATCCACATGTGGCTCATGGTGAATCACTCGCGATTATATACCCGGCCTGTACGAAATTCACCTATGCAAGTGCCGAGAGGCAGTACAGCAAGATGGCCAGGATATTGAATCCTTCCCTTGCAGGGCTGAGCGATCAGGAGGCAGCAAAAGCCTCTGTGGAGGAGGTTGAGAAACTGCTTCAGAAAGTAGGGCTTTATAAGAAGCTCAGGGATGTGAACATGCCTGAAGAGGAGATTGAAGCGCTGGCCAAACAGTGCATGGTACTGCCAGACTACCAGGGCAACCCAAGGGTGGCTACCGAGGAGGATATGGTGGAGCTGGTGAGGGAATCCTACTGACAGGCAGGTCTTTCAGATCACCGGCAGCCTCCTATGCGGAATATATTCAGGAGGGAGAACGTATACGAGTCGAATTCGGTGAAATGACCTGAGGGATTCTGCGACGGAGATAAATTAAGAATCACCCGTGAAGTAGAGGGTGACAAATAGGATGGGGATATCTATGGAGAAATTGACTATATCCTCAACTGTGACTTTTGAATAAATTTCATCTGCTTACATTTTTTTTGAGCAAAATGAAAATACAATTCGCATCTGACCTACATTTGGAATTTCCTCAGAACGAGGAATTTCTTAAAATAAATCCCCTTCAACCTGAGGGTGATATTTTATTGCTGGCAGGTGATATTGTCCCTTTTGCTGTAATGGATAAGTATGATGATTTTTTCAGCTATGTATCTGATAATTTTCAAGCAACCTACTGGATCCCAGGCAATCATGAGTATTATTATTATGACATTGCTGACAAATCAGGAACGCTTAACGAAAAAATCAGAAGCAATGTATTTATAGTGAATAACGAGGTAGTGAGGCATGAAAATATCAATCTTATTTTCTGTTCGCTGTGGTCAAATATCAGCATGGCAAATCAGTGGCAAATTGAAAGGGGCATGAGTGATTTTCATGTAATTAAAAACAAAGGCGATCGCTTTTCTGCAGAACATTATAATCAATTACATGTCCAGAGTATTGAATTTCTTAATCAGGAACTTCACCACAACAACACCCATTCATCAGTGGTGGCAACCCACCATGTCCCCACTCTTTTAAACTATCCCGAAAAGTATAAGAGCAGTGTTTTAAATGAGGCATTTGCAGTGGAGTTGTTCGACCTGATTGAATCAAAGGGTCCGGACTATTGGATATATGGTCATTCCCATTGTAATACACATGATTTTAAAATTGGAAATACTCATATCAGAACGAATCAACTAGGCTATGTCAAATACAATGAACAAATTGGTTATAAGAATGAGAAAATCATTAAAATATAGTATAAGTATGTTGATATACAGTTATTGCATTATATCTGCATGATTGTTCTGAATTTGTATGGTTTTCCTTTTGGCAAATCCCTGTTGATTAGCAAGAATTTCACCCTGATTGCGATATGACATTCTTATTGATACAAGATGTAGGAATTTGCTGCATTGTGATATGTTATTTACAAAACGCTATATCAGGTGGAAAAGCCGGACCGTGTGATCACCTTTAGCCATTTAGAGTGCATTAAAAATAGTTGGTTTAATAAAAAGCACTTAACTCTTCTTTGAGATAGTCAATTTACTTTGGCAATAGATAGTGAAGGGCACTGGTTTTCCACAAAACTATTCGTAATTTGCTGAAACATGTAAAACCATGTATCTCTGAAAAATAAATTTATATACCTCACTATTATCTTGCTTCTTACTTCCTGCAGTAGGGATAAGCAAATTGCAAATGATGAAATACCACCTTTATATTCAGCTCCGCAAACGGTTGCTTTAAACACACAGGAAGGCTACATCATCAATCCCGTTACCGGAGACAGTATTCAACCCATAGTAAATTCGTTTGGTGATCCCATAAAAACAGGGGTTCCCATTCCGGCTAAAGGCAAAGTCATCCCTCCAGGCAGTGTAGAACAACCTAAAAGAATTCCTGCTGGTGAACCAGAGAGGGTCCCCACCAATCTGAACTTACATAAAGTACCGGAAACCCTCACAGTCATTACTATAAATGAAAACTCCCTGAAAACTTTTACTCCCGGTGTTGATACCTCCTCTTTTGTGTTGGTTAATTCCACTGGAGATACTGTGCCCACAGGTATGCCCATACCCATGAAAGGGAAAGTTGTTCCCTGTATTCAACCGCAACCCATTAAGGCTTTACCCTCACGCATGAGAGATAACGCCAGCATTAATATCAAATACCTGGATGAGGAACAGGGGATTAATTCGCCTAATGTCACCTCCATCATGGAGGACAGTCATGGAAATCTCTGGTTCGGCACCTGGGGTGGAGGTGTGAGCAGGTATAATGGAGAAACCTTTTCACATTTTACCGAAAAAGAAGGTTTATGTAATAATGTTGTCTGGTCCATTCTGGAGGACTGCCAGGGCAATCTCTGGTTCGGTACAGAGGGTGGAGGTGTATGCATGTATAATGGAGAAACCTTTACACATTTTACCGAAAAAGAGGGCTTAAGCAATTACAGGGTTTTTTCCGTTCTGGAGGACAGCCATGGCAATCTTTGGTTCGGCACAGGTGGCGGAGGGGCGAGTATGTATAATGGAGAATCTATTACTCATTTTACTGAAAAAGAGGGATTAAGTAATAATAAGGTTTTGTCCATCCTGGAGGACAGTCATGGCAATTTGTGGTTCGGCACAGAGGGTGGAGGGGTGAGCAAGTTTAATGGCGAAAGCTTTACAAGTTTTACTACAAAAGAGGGCTTAAGTAATAATTGGATCTTTTCCATTTTTGAGGACAGCCATGGCAATCTCTGGTTCGGCACAGGTGGCGGAGGGGTTAACATGTATAATGGAGAATCTATTACTCATTTTACTGAAAAAGAGGGATTAAGCAATAATCATGTCACGTACATCCTGGAGGACAGTAATAGCGATCTCTGGTTCGGCTCCAGAGGCGGAGGGGTGAGCAAGTATAATGGCGAAACCTTCACGCATTTTACTGAGAAAGAGGGTTTAAGTAATAATAATGTCATGTCCATCCTGGAGGATAGCCACGGCAATCTCTGGTTCGGTACAAAGGGCGGAGGGGTGAGCAAGTATAGTGATGAAACCTTTACGCATTTTACAGAAAAAGAGGGCCTGAGTAATAATATTATCCAGACCATGCTGGAGGACAGCCATGGCAATCTCTGGTTTGGTACATTTGGCGGAGGGGTAAGTATGTACAATGGCGAATCATATACGCATTTTACCGAAAAAGAGGGTTTAAGTAATAATTATGTCTTCTCCATCCTGGAGGATATCAACAGTAATATATGGTTAAGCACAGTTAAGGGATTAAATCGTGTTGCGACTGGTGCGGATAGTGACTCCAATACAAGAATAAGCTTGTCCTCATTCACCAACCCTGTTATTCATACCTATAGCCTGCAGGATGGCCTGAAAGGAATGGATTTCTATCCAAACAGCACCTTATTAGACAGTAAAAACCGCATTTGGTGGGGCAATGGTAAAAACCTTACCATGTTGGATATGAATAGTTTTAAGATACCTGTTGAAGCCCCCATGGTGCGACTAAATCGCATAGAAATTAATGAGCAGTTCGTAGATTACCGCCATTTGAAAGATAGTGCCGGTATGGAAATGGAATTCAATGGCGTGTCAAAGTTTTATAATTACCCTTTTAACCTGGAACTGCCGTACAACAATAATCACCTTACATTCCATTTTTCAGCCATAGATTGGTCCGCACCTCATAAAATAAAGTACCGTTACAAGATGGAGGGTTCAAATGAAAAATGGAGCGTACCAACGGAAGATGGCAAAGCAGATTACCGCAATCTGCCGTATGGCACCTATAACTTCAAAGTGCGCGCAATAGGAGGGGCGCAAAAGTGGAGTGAACCGTTTGAATATACCTTCACCATTAACCCACCATGGTGGCATACCTGGTTGGCTAGAATTGGTTATGCCTTTATTGTTTTTCTGATTATTTTCGGTTTCGCACGTTTGCGTACAGCCAAACTAAAACAACGCCATAATGAATTAGAGACAGAAGTAGCCGATGCTACGTTTGAGATTAGACAACAGAAAGAAGAAGTTGAAACTCAACGAAATGAGATTGAAGCTCAAAAGGAAGAAATTGAAGCTAAGCGGGACGAGGTTGTGGTAACAAATGAAGCCCTGGAAAAACAGAAATGTGAGCTGGAATTAACACTGGGAAACCTGAAATTAATTCAATCCCAGTTAATCCAGTCAGAAAAAATGGCATCTATGGGTTTGCTTACAGCTGGAATTGCTCATGAACTGAACAATCCAATCAACTTTGTTAGTGGTAATGTTAATCCACTTAAACGTGATTTGAAGGAGCTATTCTCATTTATTGAGAAATATGATGAGAAATTAGAAGCAAATAAACTTGAGAGTGTAATTAGCGAGATTGACCATCTGAAAGATAAATTGGACTTTTCATTTCTTACAAATGAGATTATTAACCTGTTGGACGGAATTGAGGATGGCGCAAGCAGGTCCAGTCAAATTGTAAAAGGTCTACGAAGTTTCTCAAGGCTTGATGATGAGAAGTGCCGGCTCTATAATGTACATGAGGGTATTGACTCATCATTGATTTTGTTGAATAACAAAATCAAAGGCAGAATCAAAGTCCGGAAGGATTACGAGGATTTTGAAAAAATAGAATGCTTTCCAAGCAAACTCAATCAGGTAATTTTGAATATCCTCACAAACGGTTTACAGGCGATTGAGGGTAAGGGTGAATTATGCATTCAAACCGTCAGTAGTGGTATTGGCATAAAGATCATCATTAAAGACAATGGAATAGGGATGACCCCGGAAGTTCAAAAGCATATTTTTGAACCCTTTTTCACCACGAAAGATGTGGGGAAGGGGACCGGATTGGGACTTTCAATCAGTTATGGAATTATTGAACAGCATAATGGAAATATTGATGTAATATCTGAATCCGGTAAGGGTACTGAATTTATCATTTCGTTACCGAAAACGCAGTTAGATCATAATTAACATGTAAACATCCCCAAAAGAGTTACGCTGGTTTAACGAAATCTATTGAATATTTTAGAGAATGGTCGAATAGGTGCGACAGAACCTTTTAAGAACTTCATAACAAATAAATTTCTGTATTTTTATTTCAAAATAATTCACAAACCTTCTTTTAAAATACTATAGAATGAAAAAAATCAAATTGGGAATGATCGGAGGCGGTATCGGAGCATTCATTGGTGATGCCCATCGTCGTGCTTCCAGAATATGCAATGACTTTGAGCTGGTAGGTGGTGTCTTTGATGTTGATTATGAAAAAAGCAAAGAATTTGCTGCTCAGGAGAACATAGATCTGAGTCGCTGCTATGAAAGTGTTGAATCACTTGTTAAATCAGAATTGGAACTTCCCACTGATCAACGCATGCAAGTGGTTTCCATTGTCACTCCCAATGCACTGCACTACGCTTTTGCAAAAGAAATTCTCAGTCATGGATTTCATGTAGTGTGCGAAAAGCCCATGACCATGACTGTTGAAGAGGCTCTTGATCTGGAGAAAATTGTAGCTGAAAAAGAGGTCACCTTTGCTCTTACCCACACCTATACCGGATATCCCCTGGTACGACAAATGCGAGAACTTATTTCGCAGGGTGTCCTGGGAAGCATCCAACGGATCGATGCACAATATTACCAGGGCTGGATTAACTCCATCATCCATGGGTCCGGAAGCCGGATTACAGGGGTGTGGCGGTTGGAACCGGAATATGTCGGTGCAAGCAGCTGCATGGGCGATATAGGTGTACATGCCTTCAATCTCATAGAATATACCACGGGGCTACAGGTAAAACAGGTGTTGGCAGACCTTAGCCCGGTAAAAGAAGGTGTCAAGCTTGATCTGGATGGCACTGTATTGTTGCGTTTTGACGATGGTCTTAAAGGAGTCATTCGCTCTTCCCAGGTTGCTGCAGGAGAAGAGAATAATCTTTCCATTGCAGTATATGGTTCCAAAGCCAGTCTGAAGTGGAGCCAGGAAGATCCAAACTACTTATACATGCTGAGTGACTCTGAACCAACCAAGACCTACAAACCTGCCAATACTTATAATTCTGAAATTGCAGAAGCAGCTCATACAATGCCAGCCGGACATCCTGAAGGCATTTACGAAGCCCTGGCAAATATCTATAAAGGAACCGCAAAATCCATCCGAGGTGAGGGTTATGATCCGGGTGAATATCCCACTGTTCATGAAGGAGTGCGCGGAATGAAATTCATTCACTCGGTAGTAGACTCCAACAACAAGGGAAATACATGGGTGAATCTAAATAGTTAATTCAAACCCTCCCGGAAAGATGCGAATTCTAAGATTTGTCCTTTGAGAAAACCAACACACCATTTTGTCCACCAAAACCAAATGAATTCGATATTGCCGCATTAATCTTTACTGCTCGTGGTTTATTCGATATTACATCAAGCTGACATTCCGGATCAGGAGTTTCATAATTAATAGTGGGAGGTAATATTCCGTTTTGAACTGCTAATACACAAGCAGCCGCCTCAATGGCCCCTGCGGCACCCAATGTATGACCAATATTTGATTTTATTGAGCTTACAGGTACACTTTTGTTTTTAAAAGCCTTTTGAATTATTAAGGTTTCCGTTTTATCATTTGTTATTGTAGATGTTCCATGAGCATTTACATATCCAATATCATCCATGCTAAGCTGAGCATCATTTACTGCGTTTTCTATGGCCTTAGCAGCCCATATTCCTGAAGGTTCTGGAGCAGCAATGCCATAAGCATCGGCGGTCATTCCAAAGCCTTTTAAAAACGCGATGGGCTTGGCGCCTCTTATTTGGGCATGTTCAAGAGTTTCCAATACCAAAACGCATGATCCTTCACCCATTACAAAACCATCACGATTTAAATCGAATGGGCGGCTTGCCATTGAGGGCTTATCGTTAAACCTCGACAGAACACCCATACTTGAATAGGCGTCGAAAACTAAGGGCGTGAGAGTAGATTCTGCACCTCCGGCTAATATCACATCGGCAGCTCCACCCCGAAGTAAGCCCAGGGCTATTCCAATGGAATGTGTGCCTGTTGTGCACGCTGCAGAAACACCCAGGTTGGGACCATAGAGACCCAACACATTAGCAGCGTTGCATACAGGCATATTGGGAATTACTCTGGGCACCGTAAGCGGATTGACCGATCCCGGGCCCCTTTTTAAAAAGCGCTCATGTGCCTCTTCCAAATAAGTGTTGTCGCCTGCAGCAGATCCAATTACACACCCTATTCGGGTTCTGTCTTCATTATTCAAATCCAATCCGGCATCTTTAACAGCCTCGATTGCTGCACTTGATGCGAGTTGCGAAACACGAGCCATTTTGCGCGATTCTTTTCGATCAAAATAGTCTTCTGGGTTGTAGGTTAAAATTTCTGATGCAACCTGACTCTTGTGGCCTGTGGGATCGAAGGCCTGAATTCTGGTTATGCCTGACTTTCCAGCGATGAGTGATTTCCAGAAATCAAACCGATTGCAACCAATAGAAGTAAATACTCCTATACCTGTAACAACAACTGTTTTTTTATATTCCATTTCTAACATAACAATGTTCTGTCGCATCTAAAGAAGTAAAACTATAAATTCTTTTCTTTAGCGCAGAATAAAAAATAGCATTAACGGATACAAAAGGCCATTGCTTTACAAAATCAATTATAAAACAGGCCGTATATTGCATATTCCAGCGTAATTGGTTCTTCGACATATGAAACTCAGAGGGTTGATAGCTGCACTTAACGTCAAATTGCGGGGCACTATAATTACTATGGTGATCACCTGAGCTCTTGCTAAAGCTCCTTAAAATATTAATTCTTTGGCCCGGCAGACTGAGGCCCGGACTTGGCAGTCTGGACTATAGGGTCTATCTTCATGGACTGAAAAACCCGGCTGATATACTCCAGATGATTGAGTACCTCAGCCTGTAGAAGAAAACCTGAATGTTATCCTGAAATGAAACAGTTGAACCTTTTGCTTCTGGCATCGCTTATTATTGCCCTTTCATCATGTGGAAACCCTACAGGGGAAGGCAGTGAATTTAATATTGAATCCATCGGAAAGCAGCTGAGGCTGCTGGATGAAAACACTCAGAATGTGATAGCGGAATCACATGAAAGTGAGCGTATTGTTCCCCGGACCATCAATGAGGATGGATCGCTGCGTGTTGTACGGAGTGGTGACTGGACCAGCGGATTTTTCCCTGGAACCCTGTGGTACATGTATGAATTATCCGGGGATGAGGCCTGGAAAGAGAAGGCGGTGACTTATACGGCCCCCCTGGAGAAGGAGCAATTCAACGCCTTCAACCATGATGTGGGATTCCGGATGTTCTGTAGTTTTGGGAATGCACTCCGTTTGAGTGGAGATGAAGCATACATTCCGGTACTGGTTCAATCGGCCAAAACATTGATTACACGCTACTACAAAAGTGTAGGATCGATCAGGTCCTGGAATTTTAACGAAGAGGTATGGCAGTGCCCGGTGATTATTGACAACATGATGAACCTGGAGCTGCTGTTCTGGGCTTCGGAACAGACCGGCGATCCGGTATACCGCGACATTGCTGTTGCACATGCCCTGACTACCATGGAGAACCAGTTCAGGGACGATTACAGTACTGTCCACGTGGTAGATTACGACACCATCACCGGTGAAGTACGTCAGAAGAATACCCACCAGGGTTATTCGGATGAGTCGTCGTGGGCACGGGGACAGGCCTGGGGATTGTACGGCTTCACCATGACCTACCGTTTTACAAAGGACCTGCGATTTCTGGAGCAGGCAGAGCAGATTGCCGGTTTCCTGCTGAATCATGAAAATCTTCCCGAAGACGGGGTTCCTTACTGGGATTTTGATGATCCGGGGATTCCCGATGCACCCAGGGATGTTTCATCTGCGGCAATCATTGCCTCGGCACTCTATGAACTCAGCACCTATTCTGAAAAGGGGACATTCCTCAGATCGGAAGCGGACCGGATCCTGGATAGTATCTGGGAAAACTACCGCTCGCCGGAGGGTGATAATTATGGATTTATCCTGGATCATGCTACAGGGAATTTGCCAGATGGATCGGAAATCGATGTTCCCCTGAACTATGCCGACTACTATTTCATGGAGGCGCAGTTGAGGCGGAAGAATCTTTAAGCGATGCGGAGACCGGATTAAACCTTTTATGGTATTTCTGATCAAAAGGAATAAAAACAAATATGAATAAGCTCCTATTGGCGGGAATATCAGTCCTCCTATCTTCAACTATTCTGACAGCTCAGAACATCAGTTACCCCATTGTGGATACGCATGTAACTGTTTTTTCAAATCAATCAGAACTGATTTCGACCCCGGATCCGGGTGATCCCTTTTATGGTCAGGATGCAAGCAACCAGGGGAATCAGCCCTCATATACCGACAATGAAAACGGAACCATTACCGACAATGTGACCGGACTCACCTGGGAACAGGATATGGGTGAAAAAATCACATATACAGAAGCTTATCTCAAAGCAGACAACATGTCCCTGAGCGGGTATGACGACTGGCGGGTACCCACCATCAAAGAACTTTACTCGTTGATCCTGTTCACCGGCAGGGTGTCCGGTGCAGCTGCCATTGACCTGTTCATTGATACAGAATATTTCGACCAGCCCCTGGGTGATCCCGATCTGGGAGAGCGGGAGATCGATGCTCAGACCTGGTCCTCCACGCAATACACGGGCTTAACCATGAAAGGCGACTCCACTGTATTCGGGGTCAATTTTGTCGATGGAAGGATCAAGGGCTACCCAAAATACCAACCAGGTAGTAACAATACTACACCCAGATCCATGTATTTCAGGATGGTCAGGGGAAATCCTTCCTATGGCATCAATGAATTTGAGGAGAATAGTAACGGTAGCATCAGCGATCATGCAAGCGGACTGATGTGGCAGCAGGCGGACGATGGTCAGATGCGGGATTGGGAGAGTGCCCTCTCGTATGCTGAAAACCTGGAGCTGGGGGGGTATGACGACTGGCGGCTTCCTAATGCCAAGGAGCTGCAGAGTATTCTTGATTATTCAAGGTCTCCACAGTCAACCGGGACTGCAGCCATCGATCCCCTTTTTTCCACCACGGAGATCAATGATCCCGAAGGAAATCCCGGTCAATATCCCTACTTCTGGAGCGGGACCACCCACCAGGACGGACCGAAGCCCTACAGTTCGGCTGTCTACTTTGCCTTTGGTGAAGCACAGGGCAGGATGAAAAATAACCTGATGGATGTGCATGGGGCCGGTTCGCAAAGAAGCGATCCCAAAACCGGTGATATTTCTGTATATCCCCTGTATCACGGACCCCAGGGGGATGTGCGGTACGTCTATAATGCAGTAAGATGCGTCAGGGATATCACCTCAACTGGTACAGGTATTGATGCCCTTGCAGAGGAGAACCAACCAGCGGTCTACCCGAATCCCACAGCCGGTCTTTTTACTCTTCAGACCCATCAGTTTGGAACAGCATCCAGGCTGATGCTGACAGATTCTTTAGGGAGGATGGTTCTGGAGGAGGAAATTATTAGTGAGAAAAGTATCCAAATTGATCTGACCAATCGTCCTGACGGACTCTATTTCATCTGTCTGCTTACAGGTCAGGATCGCAAAACCATAAAGATTATTAAAGGATGAAGCCATTATTCAGAGTTACCCTCTTTTCGTTGATAGTATTCGGAGCAATTACACCAGATATCGGGGCCCAGGATCTCTATGATCCCTCCGAGGTCTCAGGACTAAAAATCGATTTTTATGATACCAACTGGGATGCGATTCTGGATGGCTATATGGGGCAGGATAGTGATGAGCGAATCCTGGCTGATGTAACGATTAATGGGATCGTATTTGACAGTGTCGGGGTTCGGTACAAGGGGAACTCTTCATACAGGTCCACCCAGGTAAAGAATCCTTTGAACATAAAGCTGAACTATGTAAAGGACCAGGATTACCAGGGCTACTATACCCTGAAATTATCCAACGGATTCAAAGATCCCAGTTTTGTCAGGGAGGTGCTGGCCCTGGAAATTGCACGCAAATATATGCCGGCAGCCAGGGCCGGGTATGCCAATGTTACAATCAATGATTCATTTATCGGCCTCTACACCAATGTTCAATCCATCAATGATGTATTTACCGAGGAGCATTACCTGAGTGAGAATCGGCCGTTTTTTGAAGGTGCAGGAGACGGACCGTCACCGGCGGGATGTTCATATACTTCCTGGGAGTATATGGGAATTGACTCCACAAACTGTTATCCATACTATTATGACTCCAAATCGGACCCCTTTTACGGAACCCTGATCAATTTTCTTGATGTTTTTAACAATCAGCCCAATGATATGGAATCCGTCTATAACGTGGACCGTCACCTGTGGGCCATGGCATATGATATTGCACTGGTGAACCTGGATGCACCCATCAGCATGCCCCATAATTTCTATCTCTACTATGATGAAACAGAGCGGTTCAACTATATCAAGTGGGACCTGAATGAGTGTTTCGGGGTATTTCAGCGACTGAGTGGTACCCAGGTTAACCTGACCGGGATGCAAGAGCTTGACCCATACGTCAATAATAATCTGAATACCCCCATTCTGTACAAGGTGTGGCAGAACAGCCGGTGGAAGAAGATGTATATGGCTCATATGAAGACCCTGATGGAGGAGAATATAAGCAATAGCTGGTACCGGGAGAGGGCAGGGGAGCTGCAGTCTCATATTTCTGAGTCTGTTCAGAGCGATCCAAATAAGTTTTTCTCCTACGATCAAAGCGTTGACAATCTCGATAACAGTGTGGGTAAATCGGTGGGGATCAGCGAGCTGATGGATGCACGTGCCACATATCTGAACAGCACCGCATATTTCCAGCTGACACAACCTGAAGTGTCCGGGATATCCCACTTGCCAGCACTCCTGGAGCCCAATTCGGACGTGACCATTCTTGCAACTATATTAAATGCCGATTATGTGGTCCTGGGATATCGCGAGCTCCTTGGAGGCCGGTTTGAAAAGATTGAAATGGCAGATGACGGCTTACATAATGATGGCATAGCAGGTGACGGAATCTGGGGAGTTACCCTTCCCATGGGCACTATTCTGGAGTATTATATCTATGCTGAAAATGCTGATGCAGGCATCTTTTCCCCAGCACGGGCAGAGTATGAATTCCACACCCTGACCACTTCCGGTGATATTGTAATCAATGAGTTTATGGCTTCCAACGACTTCACTGCTGCGGATCAGAATGGGGAGTTCGACGACTGGATCGAATTGTATAATAACAGTTCTTCGGCACTGTCATTAAACGGCTATTTCCTTTCTGATGATGCGGGAGAGCCAGGCAAATGGGAATTTCCTGATACGATCATAGCAGCCGGAGCTTACCTGGTGGTGTGGGCCGACAATGATATCCTTCAGCAGGGGATGCATGCTAGTTTCAAACTCTCTGCTTCCGGGGAAGAGATCGTTCTTTCGGATGCTTCGGGAGTATTGCTGGACCAGGTTTCCTATGCCTTACAATCCGCTGATATTTCCACCGGCAGAAGTCCCAACGGAGACGGAATCTTTGGGCTTATGACACCCACATTTGCAGCCGAAAATAATTCAATCACCAGTACTGATCCCGGGAAAGTCAAGATCCCAGAACTATCCATCTATCCTAATCCGGCCACCACGTTTTTGAATATTGCCGTCAGAGGAACCGAAAAGCACCAGGTATTCATGTACAATATGTTCGGACAGCTTCAGGATCAATGTGAATTTGAAGGAACAAAAACATTGGATATCAGTATGCTCTCCCCGGGAATCTATCTGATCAGTGTGGATGGATTGGCAAATGGAAAATTCATTAAGCATTAATCTGGCAATTTTTATAAATTGCCTGTATGAAATTGCACCTCAGTTTCCTGGCAATTTTTGGATTGCTCCTCGTTGCTGAATGTAAAACGGAACAATCCCTGCCGAATATCATTCTCATCTGCGTAGATGACATGGGTTGGTCCGATTTGGGCTGCTATGGAAGTGAGATCCATACACCACGCATCGACCGAATAGCCGAAAAGGGTATCCGGTTTACACACATTCACAATACGTCCAGGTGTTTTCCCTCCAGGGCATGCCTGATTACCGGAGCTGATTACCCTTCCGAATTCAATGGTACAGAGATCACACCCATTCAGGGAGAGTTGAAATTGGCTTTATCATTTCTGCAGGAACAAATATTAATAATCAAACAATACAAATCACGGGTATGAAGCCAATAACTAGACATGAGATTGCAAAAATGATTGACCACTCTCTTTTACATCCCACCATGGATGACCATATACTAAAGGAGGGGATCGAACTGGCGAAAGAGTATGATGTGGCTTCGGTCTGTATTAAACCATATGCTGTGAAGATGGCGGCAGAGACGCTGGCCGGAACAGATGTTATGGTGGGGGCTGTCATCGGATTCCCGCATGGCAACAGCAGGGTGGATGTGAAGGTGTTTGAAACAGAAAGGGCCATTGAGGATGGTGCAGTGGAGATTGATATGGTAGTTAACACCGGGAAGGTGCTTTCAGAAGATTGGGATTATGTCCGCAATGAAATTGCAGCGGTTGTAGCTTCTACGAAGAAGCACGGGGCTGCACTGAAGGTGATCTTTGAAAACGACTTTCTGACTGAAGATAAATACAAAATCAGGCTCTGTGAGATATGCAGCGAACTGAAGGTGGAGTTTGTAAAGACATCGACCGGATATGGCTTTGTGAAGCAGCCCGATGGTAGTTATAATTATAAGGGGGCTACCCATTCCGACCTGATCCTTATGCGAAAGCATTCAGATCCCGAGGTGCAGGTGAAGGCCGCCGGCGGGGTCCGGACCCTGGAGGATACCCTGAAGGTACGGGAGCTGGGAGTGACCCGGATAGGTGCCACTGCAACAGAGGCCATCGTCAATGCGGTAAACGGCCTCGCCGAAGGCAACTAACCACTAAATACTAACTAATTTCCAATGACTAATTACCTCTAACTTTTTACCTATGAAACCTATCTATTCCTTGCTTTTACTAGCTCTGTTTACCCTGTGATGTGCCAACAAGGCTGAAAAATTGTCACCGCCCAACATCATTTTTATTATGTCGGACGATCATGCCTACCAGGCCATCAGTGCCTACAGCGACAAGTTGATGCAGACACCCAATATCGACCGTCTTGCCGAGGAAGGGATGCTGTTTAGCAACGCCTGTGTAACCAACTCCATCTGTGCCCCTTCCAGGGCAGTTATTCTGACTGGTAAGCACAGTCACATCAATGGGAAAATTGATAACAGGTTCCCCTTTGATACCACCCAGGTGACTTTCCCCCAGATTTTCCAGGAGGCGGGATACCAGACAGCCATGTTTGGTAAACTCCATTTCGGGAACAGTCCCAAAGGGCTCGATGAGTTTAAGATTCTTCCCGGACAGGGGAACTATTACAACCCCGATTTCATTACAAACAATGGAGAAATCAGGGTTGAGGGCTATACCACCGATATCATCACCGACATGACCATGGATTGGATGCAGAACCGGAGGGATCCTGATAAACCCTTCCTCCTTTTCTACCTGCACAAGGCACCGCACAGGGAGTGGCTTCCAGCACCACGTCACTACCGTGAATTCACTAAGAAGACCTTCCCCGAACCTGCAACGCTGTTTGATGATTACGAGGGACGTGGAGCTGCTGCCCGGGAAGCTGAGATGAACATCCTCTTGCATCAGAACTGGGCCGGGGATTCAAAACTGCATCCGGAAGTAATGGATGAACTGGGGATTGAACCTGCTTCTAACTGGGATAAGCGGGCCATGGAAAATCACTATAAGCGATTTACAGCGGAACAGCTCGCTTCATGGAACGAAGTGTATGATCCCATCATTGAAGATTTTAAAAAGAGGTATCCCACCATGACCCCCGAAGATCTGATGAGGTGGAAGTACCAGAGGTATATGCAGGACTACCTTGGTAGTATCGCAGCGGTAGATGAGAGTGTTGGGACTTTGCTGGACTACCTGGAAGAATCGGGACTTGATGACAATACCATTGTGGTATATACCTCCGACCAGGGATTTTATCTGGGTGAGCACGGCTGGTTCGATAAGCGCTTCATCTATGATGAGTCATTTAAGACACCACTGCTTGTGCGCTGGCCCGGTGTAACTGCTCCCGGAAGTGTGAACAACGAGATGGTGCAGAACCTGGATTTTGCGCAGACCTTCCTTGATGCAGCTGGTATTGAAGCTCCTTCTGATATGCAGGGTGAGAGTATTGTACCCCTGCTGAAAGGAGATGATGATGCCTGGGATCGTGACGCGGTCTACTACCACTACTATGAATATCCTGCTGTTCATATGGTGAAAAGGCACTACGGCATTGTAACCACCGAGTATAAGCTGGCGCACTTCTATTACGACGTGGATGAGTGGGAGCTGTACGACCGCATGAAGGATCCCATGGAGATGAAGAACGAATACAATAACCCCGAGTATGCAGTGGTGGTTGCAGAGCTCAAGGAGAAGCTGGACGGGCTCAGGGTGCAGTACCAGGACTCGGAAGAACTGGATCAGAAGTTCATCGATATGTATAATTAATAAGTACTCAGTACACAGTACACAGTGCTCAGTACACAGTACACAGTAGACAGTGCTCAGTACTCAGTACTCAGGGGACAGTACTCAGTGCGAAAAAATTTTTCCATATGAAACATAAATTGAAGTGCCGGGATATTGGTCTGGTGGTTATTAGTATTATACTCCTTTGCGGGTGTGTGGAGCAGAAGGAGGGGAAGCCGCTGCGGAGCGATCTGCCCAACATTGTGTTGATTGTAGCAGATGACCATGGGAATGGTGACCTGGGCTGTTATGGGAACGAGGCGGTTAAGACACCCAACCTGGATGGCCTGGCGGAAGAGGGAATCCGTTTCACCAGGGCACACTGCACATCGGCATCCTGCAGTGCCAGTAGATCGGTGATCCTCACCGGTCTGTATAACCATGCCAACGGCCACTTTGGTCACATGCACCACTTTCACCATTTTTCAGCCTTCAACCACGTCTATTCACTCCCGGTATTCCTGGAGGAGCTTGCAGGATACCATACCGGCCGGATCGGGAAGTATCATGTGGCACCTGAAAAGGTCTTCCATTTCCAGGAGGTGATGACTGCTAACCAGCGTAACCCGGTTGCCATGGCGGACAGCTGTATTGGTTTTATTGAGAGCAATAAAGAGCATCCCTTCTTTCTCTATTTCTGTACTTCCGATCCACACAGGTCAGGGCCAGTTAATGATGCACCATTGGCTCCTGATGCCTTCGGAAATACACCTGGGGGACATGATGGGGTGGAGGAGACCCTGTTTACCACCGATGTGGTGATTGTCCCTCCCTACCTGCCCGAATCAATGATGTGCCGCGAGGAACTGGCGCAGTATTACCAGTCGGTTGCCCGGGTCGATTACGGGGTGGGAAGGTTGTTCAGTCACCTGAAAGATGCCGGGGTGTGGGATAACACCCTGGTTATCTATATTTCGGATAACGGAATCGCCTTTGCCGGAGCGAAGACCACCATTTACCAGCCCGGGATTAACTTGCCCTGCCTGATCAAAAATCCCGGTGGAGAGAATGCCGGGATGGTGTGTGATGCCATGATCAACTGGGCCGACCTGACACCAACCATTCTCGACCGGGTGGGTGTTCTGGATGACGCCAATGCCATGATGCATGCCCGGGTGGAGGATCCGGAATTGAACTGGAACAAGACGGCCAATGCCTCTCTTCAAGGGAATTCTTTCAAGTCGGTTCTGGAGGATGTGAACGCTTCCGGGTTTGATGAAACCTATGCCTCACATACTTTTCATGAGATTACCATGTACTATCCCATGAAGACGGTTGTGACAAGGAAGTACAAGCTGATCTGGAACATTGCATGGCAGCTGCCTTATCCTCATGCATCCGATCTCTGGGCCTCCTCCACATGGCAGCTAGCCCTGAAGAGTGAAAGCGGAATGTATGCAGGGAGAACCATTGATGCATTCACCAACCGTAGCGAATTTGAACTCTACGACCTGGAGACCGATCCCTATGAAACCAGGAACCTTGCCGGGAACCCGG
>JAAEOI010000197.1 GCA_024244665.1 Bacteroidota bacterium
GGGACGCCGATGAAGACCAGGACTGGCGGGATGGAACTGATACAAACGGAAACGGCGTCTATGATATTGGTGAGGATCCCGGAGATGATTTAGGCCTGGATGGGGTAGGGCCATATGATCTGAATTATGAAGGTCCTGATGCAGACGGTACGGAATGTAATCATAAACCCGATCTTTCGGAAGGACTGGGCGCTGAACCTAACTTTGGTCTGACAGATGTTAATGAATCAGACATGCTGGGTTTGACAACTTTTAGATATCTTCTGGATTGGGGCGAGGGGCAGCCAGGTAATCTAGCAGCAGATGAACTAACCTTTAAATTTCTTTTACCAGGTACATTTGATGAATTTCATTCAGGAGCAAATTATAAAGAAGAGTTTGCATCAGGTTTGTTTCCACTGCATAAAGGACTGACCGAACGTATTTCCATGTCCGAGCTTCATGCTTACGATCCATTGGCCGGTTTAAATTCCTCCGCACATAAAGCGCCGGCGCTGTTAC
>JAAEOI010000198.1 GCA_024244665.1 Bacteroidota bacterium
CATGGCGGAGTCCATAGTTGGTCCCTACGATGGAATTGATAATTTGAGTGCTTTCCTTTCCTTTTACAATCTGAAAGAATCTGATCTTAAAGAGCACTGGGACGCCGATGAAGACCAGGACTGGCGGGATGGAACTGATACAAACGGAAACGGCGTCTATGATATTGGTGAGGATCCCGGAGATGATTTAGGCCTGGATGGGGTAGGGCCATATGATCTAAATTATGAAGGTCCTGATGCAGACGGCACGGAATGTAATCATAAACCCGATCTTTCGGAAGGATTGGGCGCTGAACCTAACTTTGGCCTGACAGATGTTAATGAATCAGACATGCTGGGTTTGACAACTTTTAGATATCTTCTGGATTGGAGCGAGGGGCGCCCAGGTAATCTAGCTGCAGATGAACTAACCTTTAAATTTCTTTTACCGGGTACATTTGATGAATTTCATTCAGGATCAAATTATAAAGAAGAGTTTGCATCAGGTTTGTTTCCACTGCATAAAGGACTGACCGAACGTATTTCCATGTCCGAGCTTCATGCTTACGATCCATTGGCCGGTTTAAATTCCTCCGCACATAAAGCGCCGGCGCTGTTAC
>JAAEOI010000199.1 GCA_024244665.1 Bacteroidota bacterium
ACCGTGCTTCCCAGAAAATTCGTCGCCTCCAACGTGGATCGATCTAGCGTATGGAAAGCCTTCTACCAGATCATCATAGAGTTCTCCCATTAAAGTAAATGTTTCTGGTAAAAGCACATTGATCGTACCTCCTCCATCACGAAGGTGTTGCAATTCCTTATGTTCAAATAGAGACCCCAAATGTCCCAGAGAGTTTTGCTGGGGAATTAACTCTACAAAGTGTTGATGGGCATATTCACTTAATAGTTTCGCTTTTTCGACAGTAAACCCATCATCTCCCTTGATTCCCATATACGGGTGCTTGCGAAACTTGAAGGTACCACCTGCATCAAAATAAAGCATAATAGCATTGACTTTCATTGCAGAAAGTTCGCGGATGAGGCGTTTCCAATAATCCACATCAATCACCTGAAAAGCTCCCTGATCCAAAGCAATCATTACCATTCGAGTCGGAATAGCAGGCCAGTCACGGATAGTAAGCGATGGGATAGTAACACTCTGCTCAATGAGCTGAGCCAGAGTTTGAGCGGCATAGTAAGCCGCGCGTGGTGTCCTGGCCTCGATGTTAATAGCATTGGGAGCAACGGTAATGATGTAGCTCTGCTCATGTGTCCAAACGTCATCAGTCAGATCACTTGGAAGGGAAACGCCAACCCCTCCAGATCCCAGAGGAATTGCCTTTCCCAAT
>JAAEOI010000200.1 GCA_024244665.1 Bacteroidota bacterium
GACGGCGTTCTGGGTTCCCATATGGGTCCACGCTCACCGAACACAGTTTTTGGTTATCTGTATCGTCATCTATCTGATGTCTATGGCTATAAAGGGCCTTCTGTAGTCAAAGGTGGAATGGGTGCAGTAGGAGATGCTCTGGCCAATGCAGCAAATTCGGCTGGTGTCGAGATCAGATACAACGCCATGGTCGAGACAATTAAAGTGGATGCAGGCGTTGCAACGGCTATTGTACTGGCTGGAAACGAGAATAAGAATCCTGAAACCATCCATGCAGATGTGATTGTTTCAAATGCAGATCCAAAAACCACTTTTGAAAAGCTTGTAGGTTACAAAAATATTGAAACCGGTGTGGTGCGTCATGTTCATAATATTCGCATGAAAGGTAATGCAGCCAAATTACATCTGGCGCTCGATGGTTTACCTGCATTTAATGGCGTTACTGAAGAAGAACTGGGTAATCGACTATTGATTGCTCCCTCTATGAATTATGTAGAAAAAGCCTTTAACCATGCAAAATATGGTGAGTATTCAAATGCTCCTGCAATGGATATCAGCATTCCAACCATCCATGACAAATCTCTGGCTCCTGAGGGAAAACATGTGTTGTCTGCAATTGTACAATTTGCACCTTATGATTTGAAACAGGATTGGAATGATGAAACAAAAGATTCATTCAAACAGTTACTGATTGATTGCATTGCTGACTATGCGCCCGGGATCAGTGATCTGGTAATAGACAGTGAACTTCTCACACCTGTCGATCTGGAAGAAAGATTTCATATGACAGGAGGACATTGGCATCATGGAGAACTAGCCCTGGACCAAATTATGATGATGCGACCCTTTCATGGTGCATCTCAGTATGGCACACCAGTTGAGGGCCTGTTCTTATGTGGTGCAGGTTCCCATCCGGGTGGCGGAGTAATGGGATTGGCAGGTCGTAATGCAGCAAAAGAAATTATCAAAGGAGGCAAAACAGCATGAGTCAACACAGAGATGAAACAATGATGCTGAAATCCCCCTTCCATTCAAGGATTGAAGCGGCCTGTGAAATCAATGAGTGGGCAGAATGGAAAGGTTATACCACACCGGATGCATACTTTGATGTGGAGCTTGAGTATTTTGCCATTCGTAACAGTACCGGTGTTTTTGATATATCCCCGATGACCAAATATCGAATAACCGGAATAGATGCAGAAGCATTTCTCAACCGACTGGTAACAAGAGAC
>JAAEOI010000201.1 GCA_024244665.1 Bacteroidota bacterium
ATCCTGGTTTAGTTCCAAATGGCCGAATACCCTGGATGGCACCAAGATGCATGACGGCATTTGTCTGCTTATTGGCGCCCGCGTATATCTTGAAAACGACATAATTCCTGTTACTGATCTCCAGGAAATAGCATCCCGGACCGATCTGGATACTTTATATTATTGCCAATCCAGCTATCGAGAACATATGGACAAAGATCCAACAGGCACTATTGAGTGGGGATTATATCCTGTTTTTGGCTACTTTAATGAACTGAGCGAAACGCCAGCCATGAGTAATTTACCTAATTCCTGGCCACCAACAGGCTGGCCCGGTCCTAATAGTGGTGGAACTATCTGGCCTGGTGAATGGAACGGCCGTTTTGGACGCGGGATTATGAAGGCGGACCAGGAAAGTTTTTTTGTTGTGAACGATGCCCAGGACCAGGAATATTTAGGACCAGAGGACATCGTAAAATACTATCCCCGGCCGGGTACATTGATTGGTGATAAAAAATCTGATGTTACCATTCAAAATGGTTTACCCTGGGGTGGAGTGGGCATTCGTGTTCAGACTCGGGGATTTCAGTGGAGCAATCCCTCGGCCCATGACGCCATATTCTGGGAATA
>JAAEOI010000202.1 GCA_024244665.1 Bacteroidota bacterium
ACCCGCAATGAAACTTCAATTGTCTCAATGGCCCCTGGGTACAAACGGTCAGCCGCTTAGCTCATGGGCATCCGAAATCAATGTTATACGTAAATAGCTCAATCATGAATACCACAAAACAGACTACGAAAACATGGCTCTTCCTGGCCATGATGACCTTCGCAACAAGTGGTTTCGGACAGGACCTGGCCATCGATGTAAGCAGGAGTATCGCCGATAAGGTGATCCGGGAGACCCGCTTTGAATATGAGTTGGTGCCAATGACTTATAACGCCGGGATCATCCGCTTTACACTGGACCGGGAGGCTGCTCCGGAGGCTGTATCCTATGCATACGGAGTGATGAAAGCAGATGAGGAAAGGGCCGGATTCCTGGCTGTATCCTACTCTGGTCAGATTGCCCTCTTCCTGAACGGGGAGAAGGTATTCGAAGGGTGTTCGGACCGTGTTGAGTTACAGGAGTATACCTATAACCGCTACCGTTTCACAGAAAAGATCCCGGTGGAGTGGCTCAAGGGGGAGAACACCATCCTGGTCAAGTGTGCCATCGGCAAGAGTGATGCAACGGTGGTGATGCTCCCGGTAAATGAGATTGACGAGAAGCTGCTGGACGTAAACGCACTGCCTGCTACCCCCGGCACACCCGATACCCACTGGCTCACGATCGGACCCTGGAATTCGGGAAGCGGGATGGAGACCGCCTTCCCGCCGGAGAGAGGTAAGCTTGATCACTACGCCAAGGGGGAAGAGGTGATGGCCTGGCAACTGGAAGAGGTTCCCCTGCTGAGAAAACTGGTGGTGCCCGAATCCAACTCCTACACCAGGGATCCCTATGCCGGCTGGCACTATGCCACCGGGGGCACCATGCTTGCGATCCTCTCGCTCTACCACACTAGCGACGATGTGAAATACCTTGACTTTGTTAAGCAGTTTGCAGAGAACTTCATTGAGAACGAAAACTATTTCCGCTGGCAGTACTTCAATCAGCAGGCCATGCGGGGGAGCTTCCACCGTATCAACCGGATGACCATGCTGGATGATTCGGGCGGACCGGCTTTGCCGTTTACAGAGCTGCAGAGGATGGATCCGGAGGAGGAAAAATACATGTCCTTACTGGAGAGAAATTTTGAATATGTGATGAAGGGACAGGAGCGGCTGGAGGATCTCACATTCAGCCGGCCTGAGCCGATGCCGGCCACAGTGTGGGCCGACGACCTCTTTATGTCCGTTCCCTTCCTGCTCCGTATGGCTGAGATTACCGGCGATGAGACACTGTATGATGAGGTGGCCCGGCAGGTGATCCAGTTCAACAAATACCTCAGTGATATCAGCAGCGGGCTCTACTTCCATGGCTGGTATAACGGGCTGAAGGAGAACACCCCGATTCGCTGGGGGCGGGCCAACGGATGGATTGTCTGGGCCACCAGCGAGGCACTTCTCTTTATGCCCAAAAAGCACCCCCGGTACAAAGAAATCCTGAAGATCTACCGGCACCACATGGAGGCCATTGCCTCTGTGCAGGATCCATCCGGTATGTGGCACCAGGTGCTCGACCATCCCGATACCTGGGAGGAGAGCTCCTGTACCGCCATGTTCACCCTGGGCATGGCCCGCGGTGCCCGGTTGGGATGGCTGAAGAAGGAGTATGGCGAGAAGGCGTTAAAAGGCTGGAACGCCCTTCAGGATAAGATCAAAGAGGACGGAACCGTGGTGGATATCTGCAGGGAAACCGGGATTGGTGATGATGTGGATTTTTACGAACAAAGGAAACGCTTCGACCACGATCCGAGAGGACTGGGTGCAATGATTACGGCCGGTTGCGAGATCAGCCTCTTGCAAAGCCAGTAGCACCATCTCAAATATCTGCTGACTCACTTTTTCTGAAAAGGGGGCGTGCCTTTAATGGGTTCGTGAGTTCCTTGCATACCGAACCCTATAATCGAGGGATACCAAAGAATTGTTAAATTACAATCTTCCAATTAATGCATTTACTTCATTTATCAATTCAATATTGTCGGGCGAAATAATGTACTTCTTTCCCGTTTTCATCCGAATGAGAGTCCAATTGCTGTCTCGACTGGTGAGTACATGTAGTTTCTTATGCATTTTCGTAGAGAACCTTCCGAGATTCCCGCCAACTCCACCAACCCCAAAAGTCATCACAATTCCTTTTCTGTCATCCATATTAAATTCCCGAGCCAATTTGATTTCATGAAGAGGAATCTTAAACGATGATCTTCTTCGGTTTATCACCAATAGCTCATCTGATAGCTGGTAGGAATATGGAGTGTTTAAGATTCCATAGACTAATAAAGCAAGGTAGAGGGCTAATAGTCCTAAAGCAAACAATACTGAAATATTTTCTTCGGATTTTCTTGAGATAAGAAGAGTCATCGTTATGATCACAGCAAAACCAACAAGAACAAAGATGGATTTGCCTTTTGTCCCTCTATCCATTGAGGACTTGCATTCAAAAAGCCAGTTTCCCATATTAATGTGATTAAACCGATAATGAATTCACCAAATTACAAAAACTTACCTTTTGGTTGGGCAGTCGTATTAGTACCTTTAAATCGACAACTTCCATAATGGGGATTGACTGCTATTGATATTGAAAATCAAATTGTCCGAATAATAGGGGGCTAAACCAAGATGCCCTCTTTGTTCTTCTGAAATAGTAAACATGAACTTGCTTGTTGTATTTGCCACAGACTGGGCATTTTAACCTTCTAGATTTTATCGATGTTTAGATCCTGATCATAGAATCAGAATAGTCGAAGTTCTTGTAACATTGAGAATATTCTCCCGTACAATTGATTTTGATTTCTGACCGGATAGGTCAGGACTGGATTCAACCCGTAATACAACCCCAAACAATGAAGAGCAAAAAGCTTCACGCTATTTTATTTGTATTTCTCTTAGGTACATTCAGTACCATTTCTTTCTTTTCGAACCAATTAAAGGCACAGTCCGGTTATCCTGTCATTGATACTTCTGACATGGAGGCATCCTACTATTTCCATGGTAGCTTCAGGGACTCAACCGGAAAGAATGCTGCAGCTTATCCACAAAGTACTATTTTGACCTCGGACCGCTTTTGCCATCCCATGAGCGCAGCTCAACTCACAAATCCCAATAGTTATCTTCGAGTGGAAGATCATGCAGCCTTAGATTTTACAGATGTGCTTTCTATCTCTTTTTGGATCTACCTTGATTCGTTACCTGAAAGTGAGACAAGAATAATCTCCAAATCAGATCCGGCATCACCCTCTGAAGACAGTTATTGGATATCGATATATCCTGGGGATGAAACATCAAGCGGAACCCCGTGGAGCTTTTCTTTCAGGGATGCGGACGGAACAGTGCAAACCTTCCGATCTGAATGGGGCATGATTACTGAGGATTGGGAGTACTATACCGTTACATTTGACGGCTCCAATGTTACCATGTATATGGATCTGGAGCCGGTAGCTGAATTCAATACAGGATCCACCACCATTCTGCCTAATGCTCATCCTCTCTGGATTGGAAATCTTGTTGAAAATGGAATTACAGGAAAATTTGACGATATAGTGCTGTACAGCAGGATCATTCAAGTGCAGGAACTGGAAGAGTACATAGTGCAATCCATCCTTTGGCCCGATAATGAACGTCCTCTCCTGGGGACCTGTGCAGGAGAAACTGTAGATCTGATTTCCAGGCATCAGGGACCCTTACTACAGTACACATTCTTTAAGGATGGAGATATTATTCAGGATGGGGGTGATTCTATCTGCAGTGTGACCATAGAGGCAGAATCGGACTTTGGAGAATACTCCTGCCTGGCTTATAATTGCATAGAGTCGCACACCAAGTACTTTGATGTGGAGCAGGTGTTCAACACCACTGGCATGGAGGTTATTGAACAACCCTATGAGTTTAGTCAGCATGAAAATTCAGTTGTCAGAATCAGGCTAACGATCGAAGGAACAACGGATCTAACTACCTACCAGTGGTACCATAACGGAGTGCCCGTCGATAAGCGAAATAAGAATAGGGAAATCGACAATTTGAGTGCATCCGATACAGGATACTACTACTGTGAGATCACAGACCAATGTACCAAGATCTATACGGATTCCATACATGTCATGCTTCTCTCCAGGGAGACTTATCCATCGGTGGATACTTCCGGATTAAGGGCATTTTATGCATTTGCCGGTAATTATACCGACTCGACCGGGAATACAGGACCCGGCGTGGTTTCGTCTGTTGTTCCCGATACAGGCATTTTCGGAACCCCTTCCCAATCGGCCAGATTCTCTGGTGATGACAGTTATCTGGAGATACCTGAAGATCCGGATCTGGATATCATGGATCAGCTCACCATCGCTCTTTCTTTGAAGATCGA
>JAAEOI010000203.1 GCA_024244665.1 Bacteroidota bacterium
AGTTCCGGTGCCCCAGCAGAGGAATTTCCGAATTAAGCTCCTGCTTCCAGTCAGACTGGGCAGGAGTATCAAGATTTTTCTGATTGCACGATATTAACAACAACAAGGAAGCTGTAATGATCGACAGGACTGAATTTTTCATAGGAAAATATAATTTATCTTATTGGCTATGTTACTTATCATTTCATCGCTCAAAGGCTATTCTTTTACAGGAAAAAGTTCGTTGGGAGTAGCATAAGGCTCTTCCCCAAGAGGACGTGCATTTATTCCCCGTTTTCCAAGATCACCGATATCCTTTTCCGCCCAATCCAGCTGTTTTGAAAGTCTGGCAACAACTTCCGGATATTCATCAGAAACATCGGTGGTCTCCCCGATGTCATTTTCCAGATCGTAAAGCCTATAATTGTCGAAAAGAATCCTGTCTTCGGGAGCAATGTGTATGGTCCATTTTTCAAGGGCTATTGACCCTGAAGAAGGCTGATGTGGCCGGTGCAACTTCCATTTGCCCATCCTTACTGCCCTGAGATCCTGGTGCAGATAGTAAAAATACGGTCGCTCAAGGGAACTTGAGTCCCCGTGAATGATCCCTGAAATATCCAGCCCATCAAGCACCCTGTCGTCCGGCAGCTCAGCACCTGCGATCCGGGCAATGGTCGGAAGCAAATCAATGGTGGCAGTCACAAGGTCGGAACTTGTTCCCGCCTCAATTTTACCGGGCGCCCTGATGATACATGGAACCCGCAATCCGCCTTCCCAGGCTGAGGTCTTTGCCCCTCTCAGGGGAAAAGCGTTTCCTCCATGCTCTCCTTTTATCCACCAAGGTCCGTTATCGCTGGTAAAAATCACATAAGTATTTTCATCAATGCCGGCTTCCTCCAGTGTAGTAAGAATTCTTCCAAGATTATAATCAATTTCTTCAATTACATCTCCGTAGAATCCACCCTCAGATTTCCCCTTGAATTCCTCGGAGACAGCAAGTAGTGTATGTGGCATTGTGTGAGCAAGGTATAGGAAGAAGGGCCCCTTGGTATTTCCTTTTATAAATCCAATGGCTTCGTCGGTATATCGGCGGGAAAGTGCAGACATATCCGCATTTAACTCGACCACTTCCCTGTTTCGAAGAAGGTGGACTTTTGCATCATTGCTCGTGGGGGTGAAAAACGAATAATCAAATCCTTGGTTTACAGGGAGGAGATCGGGATTAAACACTTCCTGGCTATGACCCGCAAGATCCCATTTACCAATCATACAGGTGGCATAGCCGGATGCTTTCAACACCTCGGCAATGGTGACCTCAGAAAGGGCTAATTTTGGATGGGGTGATATGCCCTTGTCATTGCGTGCATTGCGCATGGGGTAGCAGCCCGTCATTAACGCAGCCCTGGAGGGTCCGCATACCGTCTGGGCATAGAAACTGGTGAGCCTCATTCCTTCTGATGCCATTTTATCCAGGTTCGGCGTAAGGATATCCGGGGATCCAAAACACCCCACATCACTGTATCCCTGATCATCGGTAAAAACGATAATGAAATTCGGCAATTCTTCTGTATCAGAAGGCTTTACAGAGCAGGCTGAAAACAAAAAAACACCCAGAATTACACATCCCAGGCAGCTTGTAAAGTTCCCGGAGAATATATCGTTCTTTCTTGATATCATGATCGAAAACATAAATTACTAGTGATTACTTTGCCTCCATTCCTCATACCTGGAAATCCTGTCTGTCCCGGGGGCATCATCGAAGAAACGGGCTCCACTGCCAATGCGGTCCTTGTCTCCCAGCTCCGATCTGGCCTGCTCAAGGGCGGCCTTCAATTCGTTCACCTTATCAGGATATTGATCTGCCAGGTTGTATTTTTCAGCCGGGTCCACACTGATATGGAACAATTTCGCCTCATCCACTGCATCAATTTTCCTTGCCCACCACCCCATGTATCCGGGTTTGGCCGGGCGGGGCAGTACCAGCTTCCACTCCCTGTCCCTTACCGCCTGCAGATGGGTGTAGGCATAATAATAGAAGTACTCATGCCTGCTTTCCTCCCCCTCCAATATGACCTCCGAGAAACTCTTCCCGTCGAGGATCAGGCTATCGGGTACAGCAGCTCCTGAAAGTTCTGAAAAGGTAGGGAAAAAATCCATTGTTGTAAGCAATTCATGGCTTTCAATCCCTGCAGGGATTTGTCCCGGCCACCTCATGATGCAGGGTACCCGTATGCCTCCTTCCCATGTCTGCATTTTATTTCCCTTCAGGGGGAAGGCACTGCCGGCATGCTCATCGATCCCGCCTTCTATCCAGGGACCATTGTCGGAAGTAAAGATCACCAGTGTATTTTCATCCAGGTTCTCTTCCTTTAATACCCTGAGGATCTCCCCCATGCTCCAGTCCAGTTCTTCGATCACATCCCCGTAAAACCCGTCTTCCGACTTTCCCCGGAAGGCAGACGAAGCACCCAGGGGCACGTGGGGCATGTTATGGGCCATGTAAAGGAAGAAGGGCTCGTTCTTGTTCTGCCTGATGAAATTTACTGCTTCTTCCGTATACATCCGGGTCAGCTGTCCCATTTCCTCCACATTGTCAATGGTGTCAACAATAGCGGTATCGCGCAGGAGATGGCATCTCCAGTGTGTATCCTCGATAAGCTTTGTAAAGCCATTAAAAAGTGGTGTGCCCACAAAATGTCCGAAGCCCTGGTCCAGGGGCATCTGACCTTTCCCCTCTCCCGCATGCCATTTCCCTATACAGGCAGTTTTATAGTTTTCAGCCTGTAGTAATTCTGCAATCGTTAGCTCCTTGGTGTGGAGTTTAGTATGCAGACCCTTGGTATTCCCGGGTTCGGCTATCCGTATAGGATAACTGCCCGTTAACAGGGCGGCACGGGAAGGACCACAGACGGCCTGGGCATAAAAGTCCGTGAAGCGGATACCCTCTTCGGCCATCCGGTTCAGGTTCGGCGTTTTGATCCTCGGAGCTCCATAACATTCCAGATCATTATAGCCCAGGTCATCGGTAAAAAAGATGATGAAATTCGGCTTTTCCGGCAATGCATTCTCAGCGATCTTCCCATTGCCTGAATCGCATCCGGTCAAAAACAATAGTCCGGTCAAAAGCGCTGGAATTATTGTGATATTTCTCATTTAACAGTGACAGTCAACGTTGATCCGGCAGGCACTTCACATGCTGATTCCAGATGGATACTGATCGAATTACCTGTCTGGTCAATGGAGGATACGGGCTTCTGTTTTCCGTCAAGGCTGACAGTTACATTGCTTTCAGATATCTGACCTGCCGTCTCAAGGTCAATTCTTTTAAGCTGAAGTGTGCCGAATTTTATTTCAATTGCTGAAGTCTGGATTGAAGCGTCCCTGTTCTGGGTATAGAGGCCCCAGCCTTCCGATGCTGAAAAGAAAGAGGCGTGGTCTTCAGGCTGCCATACCGGCTTGAAGCCAATGGCTTGTTCCGGACCATCAAAGATAAATCCCTGGAGGGCCAGTAGCACCGACCAGCTGCTCATTGCTCGTGCATAATAATCTCCGCACTCGTCCTCACCGAATGGGCTACCAGATCCAAATACGTTGGCGTTCGGAGCTAAGGTGACCTCGTCACCGGCGCGAAAGCGGCCATCGTAACGCTTGGAAATTTCTTCAATTATTTCAAGTCCCTGATTGACCATGCTGTGTTGGATCATGGTAGCAGCGGCGGCATATTCAAAGCCGGTCATGACTTCGCAGTAGTAGTGAATACTGTTTTCAGGTACCTCTCCGGGGTGGACAAACATCTGCCAGCCGGTATCGCCGTTGCCGAGGAAATCGCGGTAGGGACGGGGATTGCCGTCTTCGGTGAAGCGATTGATGCGGTGGATAGCCGCAAGTCCGCTGAGGCTGCGTTCGAGCGGATAGATGCGACCCAGGTTGAGCTGATTAGCCCACCACTGACCAAGCAACATGTCCAGGCCGCAGGCTTTGTCCATCAAACGGGTATCGGGAAGGTGTTCAGGCCTGGCGATGTAGTAGCCCAGTTCCTCGCTCCAGAGCTCCTGGTTTTGATTGATTGCCGCAATGTTTGCAAGATCACCGTAAGCAGCGGACAATTCATCTTCCCCCATCAAAAGAGCCATTTGTGCACTTGCCTTCAGGGCTGCAATGTAAAGCGATCCGATCCATGGAGAAGTGCCGGAAGAGTTGCAGTCGAGTGTGTTATGATAGCTGCCCGACAACATGCCATCCTGATTGTCGTCATAGTTGGAAATGGCAAAGTCCATGGCCTTCCGGGTCCGGGGCCAGGCTGCCCTCAGGAATTGATCGTCTTCGGACAAGAGATGTTCCCGGTACACACCCAGGATGGAACCGAAGTGACCGTCGAAGGCGTTGAGCAATTGCCCCTGCCTGGCTGGAAGCAAGCCATCTTCCATCTGGGTATCCAGGTCGATTTCCCTCAGGATCCTTCCCAGTTCAGGGTAAAGGCGGGCATGGCCCTGGGCGTAATGAATTACGTGTTTACAATTTCCGAGCCATTCTTCTTTGGATGAGGTACTCTCCCAGATTCCAAAATACCCGTCTCTGGTCCAGAAAGTGGTGGGAGACTTGACCACACAAATATTGGAGCTAAGGCGGTCCAGTGCATATCGCGGAATATTGGAGGAATACATGGTCTGGTGGTAGAGCCTGGAGCTTGCATCCAGGTAATCGAAATTCTCTGCCACATAGGCATCCACCTCAGCGGCGTCCTTCCACCAGTTTTCATACTGGCTTCCCGCGTCCACGAAATACCACTCGGGGATATCACTGCGGCCAAAGGTGCCACCCGGAAAATACCAGCTTAGCACAAAGGTCACCGTACGCTCTTCCCCTGGCTTCAGGTCAAATGCCGTGGCCAGTGCCCCGTCCACGGTGGTTTCCGCTCCGGGACTCGAGGCGGTATTCTCCCCTGAAAGCACCCCGTCAATGGTAAAATCCTCCAGCAGGGAGGAGTAATCCTCCCAGGCAGCTGAGGAACTGACCTTAGCGGCATAGGCCGACAGTTGCATGCTCCCGGCGGGACCGGTCATCTCCAGGCTGGTTTTACCTTTCGAGGAGACCACGGTGTTCTGGTTTTGCCCGTAGCCTCTGGCTGAACGCAGCAGGGGACCGGCAATGGTGTCATAGCCTGTAAATCCAACCGCATTCTGCTGGCTAGCCAGGAGGCTCACCTCCACCTTTTCATCGCCCGTGTTGCTCACCTTGATCCGGAAAATCCCGCAGGGGATGGCCGAATTTTTCATATCCATGGGGATCAGGGGATTGTAGGCTTCCAGGCTCACATCCACCGGCAGCTCCTCATCTTCAAAGTGATACCATCCGAAAGGATATTCCCCCTGGAAACTCAGGCTTCTCATGGCAGGAAAGCTACCGGCAGCCGAAGTCTGGAGGGCTTTTACCACCGTGCCGCCATCAGAATGCGTGCGTAAGGCAAAAAAGCTGTTTGGCACAATCCCGGATCCGGCCCTCTCCTCGAAGTTATTAAAGATCTGCCACCAGGTGCGCTCGGCCTTTCCATTCATGCGAATCACGCTTCCTCCCAATGCACCTACTGGAAAATCAAGTCCAGTGAGGTATTCACCCTCGTAGGTCACCGGTGGGTCCACGGCAGCCTTTTTCTCAAAGCTGCTCAATTGATCAGCAGAATTTGATTGCCTGCAACTTTGTGTAGGCAGTAGAATTATTGTGATACCTATGATGAATGAAATTCTGTGTCTCATAGTATTCCTTTTTATCAACTGTTTGCAGTTCCGGATCATGTCTAAAACGAATTAATTTTTACATCAATATGGTTAATCCCCGGACTCAGACGTATGGATCCAAAGGATAGATTCACGCTTTCCCTATTCACAGAGACGACCGCCTGTGGTGGGAAATCCATGCTAAATTCACCCACCATATTGGCCGGCAATTCGATCGTGTAGCTGGTGATACGCGCACTCGTTTTATTGTATTGCGCTTTTATCTGTCCCTTTATGGTGGGAACGGTAATGGAACTGCTTTTCAATTTTCCCATTTGAGGCTGGATACTTACCAGTCCAAATCCGGGGGTTTTGGGCTGAATCCCCCATAATCCACGTGGAATGATGTTGGCCGGAACCGCGCCCCATGCATGATTCCAGTCGGCATTGGGTTTATAAATCATGTCCCATGCCTCCATGGAAATGGTCGATCCGGCTTTTATCATATTGTACCAACTTCGATCGTGGGTAGCTGTCATCAATTCCAGGGCATAGTCTGCTTCCCCGGCCTTATACATGGCTTCCATCAGGTACTGGGCCCCATAAACACTGCATGCCATGCCCCTGTTTTTAATATGTGCTGCCACACCGGATTTATACTTTTCCGGAACAATATCGAAGGCCACGGGCAGCATATTGGCGTGAACCGAAGCGTGGTCGGTCCCCTCCCCGTCCCTGTAATTTCCAAGTTCCTTGTTGAAGAGTTTATCGTTGATGGCCTTTTTCACTTTCGCTGCTCTCAGGTTAAAATCAAGTGACTCTCCTGTCTTCCCGAGCAGCTCAGCGAATTCGGCCATGATAACCATGTTCTGGTGATAAAAGCTGTTGATCACTGTGTTGACAGGCATAAACTCAAACCCATCTGTTTCGCCCATCACCCCGCCAAATCCACCTTTCTGGGGCCAGTCCACGATGTCTCTCAGTCGTTCAGTTGTATCCTGAAATCCTAATGAAGCCATCAATGCGCCGTTGTGAGCAGGCGATGAGGTAGAGATCAATCCCTCCTCATTTACCAATGCCATCAGGGTTTTGTGCTTCAGCTGTTCATAATACTTTTCAATAAGCTCCCTGTTTCCGGTGTACATGTAATCCTGGTAAAACATCAGGGCCACATGCAGTTGCCATTCGGTTGGCCATGTAGGGTACTCCATAAAATATTCAATGGTTTTCCGGGCGATGGCATACTCATTGTCCACACCGTAATGACTCAACTGGTTCAGATAGGCATCAGCTTCATAGGGGATTCTTTCACGTTCGCCATCCACATAGTAGCCCGCAAATGTGGTGGCTTTGATGGAGTATTTACAGAGATCCCACACCTGGTCCAGAATGGTATCTGAGCTGGAGAATGAACTGGCTGATTCCTCAAAAAAGCTATGGATAGCAAGTTGTGTGAGATGTTCTGCCTTCAGTCCGGTCAGACCCTCAAGCTCCACAAAACGAAAAGGCATCACCACGGGAAATGAATCGGGCAGGGCCACTGCCCTGGAGTTTGTATTGCGCTCATCTGCCACCAATCCAATCAGGTATCTGCTTTTCCCGGGGATGAGTTTCACTTTCACCTCCTGGTAGCGGATGGTCCCTCCCGGTGTCCGGTCAATCTTCCCATCCAATAGTTTCTCGCCCAGCCGAACCCTTACTGTTTTTTTCTTCCTGACCTTGTAACTGAGTTCCAGGGTTCCAAATGCATCCTTTCCAAAATCTGCGAAGTAGCTTCCATCTGCATTCTCTCTAAATGCTTTGGGGGCAATCTTATCGATCTGAAAATAGTTGTCAGATGTAAGAGATTCTCCATAGGTGCCGGTATTAAATTCCTGAACCTCTGAGTACTCGCCAAGACGATTGTCCCTGTCAAAAATCCGGACCTTCCAGTAGTATTTTGTGCCGGGCTCCAATGCTGCGCCAGGATACTCAATGGCGCTGGAATTACTGCTACTGACCCGTCCGCTGTTCCACACATCACCTATATTTTGATCAGCCTGCTCCTTTTTTGAAGAGACCAGGACCTGGTAGGCTTTCTGAATCACTGCTTCCTGAGGCACTACCCAGCTGAATTCAGGTTGGGGATCAATGATTTTCGTTTGGCCTGGATCTCTGATAAACTCTACTGTTAAACCTGAAGGGATACCCGAATAGGGATCTGCAAAGCGCTGTCCCAGCTGATCGTTCTTATCACGCAGCTCCAACAGTATATGCTTATATTCCGGATTGGTTGCCAGGTTATCCGTCTCCCGCGGATCGCTAACCAGGTGGTATAGCTCTTCGGATGATTTATCATTGATGTACCTGAAGTATTTCCACTCTTTGGTGCGCACTCCTTCACTGGGTGGTATCTTATCAAATTCCCACAAATGCTCAATCAAAACGGTATCGCGATGCAGCGATGATTCATTTCCCGAAACCACAGGTAGTAAACTTTTCCCCTGCCAGGTATCGGGCCGGGACACTCCCGCCAGGTCCAGCATGGTGGCAGGGACATCGATATTCAAAGCCATCTCATCGATATCGAGGTGCTTCTCCGCCCGGGGATCGTATATGATCAGGGGAACCCTGACAGAATTGTCATACATCAGCCATTTTCCGGCCATCTGGCGCTCACCCAGGAAATATCCGTTATCACCCATCAGGATGAAAACCGTGTTCTTATCCTGGCCTGTCTCTTTCAGCTTTTCCCTGATTTTGGCAATTTCCAGATCGATGCCATAAAGCATGCGATAATAACCTTTGACGCTGTGCTGATACTTTTCGGGCGTATCGTAACGCCAGGTCCACCGAAGGCGGTTGAAGCCATCACGCACCGGTTTGGGCAGCTGATCAAAGTACCTGTCCTCACCCAGTGCGGGTCCGGGCATCTCCATATCCTGATACAAACGGCCGGGCTCTTTCTGCCAGAAATATTGCAAAGGAGCCGAATCGTGTGCATGGGGAGCACTAAAACAGATGGATAAGCTAAAGGGCTGATCAGAAGGAGCATTTTCGATGAAGTCCAGGGCTTTTTGTCCCGTGTAACGGGTAAGATGGACCGTATCGTTGCCCAGAGTTTTATAATAATAGCCTCTGTAATCGGGGTAGCGGCCATTTCGGTCATAATCTTCCATGACATCAAAAAGCTGATCCTTCTCCTGGTAATTCACCCCGAACTTGCCATAAAACCCGGTATAATAACCTGCCTCCCTGAGCAAATAGGGATAAGAATCATCCATATATTCACTGCTTATTCCCCCGGTTTGAAAGGTGTATTTATGGGTCCGCTCATGCAGTCCGCTGAATATACTGGCCCGGCTTGCCGCACATATTGGAGTGGTCACCAAAGCATTGCTGAAATAACAACCCTCAGCTGCAAGCCTGTCCATCTCAGGAGTCTGGATAAGCTCATTGCCCGAATACCCGATGGCATCCCATCTCTGATCATCCGTCAGAATAAAGATGATATTGGGTTTTTCGGCCTGGGCCCGGGTTTGAATGCATGCAGCAAACAAGACTGCTATCAGGATTATCAATGCTGCTTTTTTCATAGGTTTAGCTGTCTAAGATGAAATTTTTGAGCTATTCTTCTCTCTTTGAAGGTCTTATACACGATCCGGAACAATGGCTCCGTGCTCTTCCAAAAGTTGCCAGATATCTTCCATGGGAACTTCCGCAGGTGTTATTCCTAACCTGCCGGCCAATACGGCTGTAACCGCAGCTGCCTGTCCCATGCCCATACAGGTTGCCTGCACCCGCAATGCAGAGTTAGCCCCCCGATCACTGCTTAAGCACCTACCGGCCACGACGAGATTTTTGCTTCCCCGGGGGATCAAAGCCCTCAATGGGATGGTGGCTACCACATTTTCTGAAAGGTACTCCGGGTGCACGCCACTTTCATCGTGGATATCGATGGGATAATAGGCATAGGAAATAGCATCCTCAAAGACCTTACCGCTCACATAATCCGATTGGGTGATCTGATAAAGGCCATCGATCCGGTAGGTCTCCCTTACCCCTGTCTCTGTCTGAACTTTCACCACCCCGGTATGTTCACAGCCAGGCAGTGTTCTCAGAAACTTCAGCATCTTGAATAGAGCCTTGCGTCCCTTAATATTGGTCATGGAATGGGTTTCGGAAGTGGTGGAATCCGCTCCGAAAACATGGCCGCTGAAAGTATACCCATTGCTGTTAAGCACTCCCCTGATGCTGAGGAAATCTCTCCTGGCCATATCCCCTTTTTCTAATTCTTCCGAATAGAGATGCTCCAGATGGTCCATATCCAGCTGAGACTTGTCGTAGCCTTCCAGGGTAAACAACAGGGTACCGGGTTGAGTGACGGCCTCCCTTAACACATCA
>JAAEOI010000204.1 GCA_024244665.1 Bacteroidota bacterium
GTGACCACTTCAAGCCCCCAGTGACTCTTCACCCCTTTATCCAAATATTTGAATTCGGTTTCAGAACCTATGTACACGGTTGGAATTCTTACTCCGCCAACCCGCTTCCACACTTTATCCAAAACATGCTGGCCAATCACCGGATCCGTGCCAAAGCTCATGGCCTCCCCATGCCATTCCAGGGGACTGAAAACCACCCAGGCCACCGGCATCTCCTCCAGTGCTTCACGCATATCGCTGGGAAACATCTCTTCCCAGCGCCAGGTTTTCACGTCCTTTTTCTTTTCAAGCGGTGATGAGGCTGCAACAAAACCCGGAACTATGAGTAAACTGGCAAGCAGCAAGACGCTTCGGAAATTCTTCATTGTCTTTATCATGCAATATTTAATTTATTGGTTTCTTAAAATTGTTTACTAAATACCTTTGCAAATCAACGCAGCATATAAGGCGGAAAATCAAAGGCATCCGTTAATCTCGGATCATTGGTCTCTTCCAGTACCTGCATCAATTGAGCTGAAAGTTTCGCCTTTACCTCTGCATATTCCTTATCACCGGCCACATTGTTCAACTGATCGGGGTCTGAGCGCAGATCATATAGTTCCTCCCCGGGGCGCAGGCCGAAGGCCATATCATAGTAGCTGCCATATTCCGGCGAATTCCTGTTCGTTACAAACCATGCTTTTGCAGGGCCGTTATCTATACCCGAGAGGACGAGGCATCGCCGCTGGTTGGCATAATCTTCAAGAAACTCATAGGTCAGCTGAGATTCAATGGAAAAGCTTTCTCTGTCAACACCGGCAGGCAAAACTTCAGGTTTGAAATTGCGGTCATCAATCCCTGTTGGGGCCCGATCGGGTTTAAAATTGCGGATGTAGATGAAGTCCCTGGTATGGATGGCCCTGACCGGGTAAGGCAACCAGCCTTCCCTGTATCCATGTCGCTCCAATCCGGTAATGGCAAAATTCCGTTCCTTGTCGATGAGCCCTTCTTTTTTCGACATCAAAAGCGGTACAAGGCTTTTCCCGTCCATGGTTTCGGGTACCTCCACACCCGCTGCTTCCAGGAAGGTGGGTGCCAGGTCGACCAGGTTTACAAAATCATCCAGCTTTCTTCCGGTGTATTTGATATCTCCCCACCGGATGATCAGGGGAGCTCGAACGCCAAAATCATACATATTGGCTTTTCCTTTCGGAAAGCCGGGGATGCCATTGTCGCCCGAGAGGACAATGATGGTATTCTCATATTCTCCCAGGCGTTTCAGCTCTTCCACCAGGTATCCCACCCCCCTGTCAAAGGCCTGGACTTCACCCAGGTAGTCAGCAAGATCTTCACGGAGAACCGGCAAGTCAGGCAAATGACCAGGCATTTTTCCTTCCAGGCAATCAGGATTTATGCCCCAAATGTTCTTTCCCGATCCATTGTTCCAGGGACGGTGGGGGTGGTGAGGCCCCCATACATAGCAAAAGGCTTGTCCCTCTTCCCTGTCATTCAAGAAATCCCGGAAATTGGCAAGCGCTTCCTGCTTCAGCAGTTCATGGCCTTCTTCCATACTCGGTGCAGCTTCCACCGTTTGGGAGTATTCACAGAATTTCCTGCCATGGTCCTGGTAGACTTCCCCGGGAAACCACTCCGATCGCAAGGTCTTGTAGGTACGACCCAGGTGGTAGCCATTATCCTGCAGCAGGCTTCCAAATCCGGGCAGGGCATGTCCCGGGTCATCCACCCCTTCCCAGTTGCCCCTGATACCCATGATGGCCGTACTTCCCGTGCGCCAGAAATAGCAGCCTGTGGCTACCGATGCCCGCGAAGGCGTGCAGGAAGGCACATTCACGTAGGCATGGTTGAAGCTGACGCCTTCCGCTGCCAGGCGGTCCATTGCAGGGGTTTGCAGACAATCATTGATGCCCGGCTCTTCCGGATTGGCAAAACAGCTGGCATAATAGCCCCAGTCGTCCGCAAAGAGGAAGAGGATGTTGGGAGCCTGGGGCTCTTTGGCGCAGGCTGTCAAGAAAAACAAAAGTGCGGCAATTGAAAGGGTCGTAATTTTCATA
>JAAEOI010000205.1 GCA_024244665.1 Bacteroidota bacterium
TACCACGGAATAAAGTGAACACCCTCACAGGAATCTCCAGGGAAGTGCAGATTAGTAAATCCCAATATTATATTGTAACTTATAGTGCTTGTTTTCAATCTCTTAGTGAATTTTAGCGATTATAAGAATTAATCATCTTCAAAACAAAAATCAGTATTATGAAAACTGCAATTATTACTGGAGCTTCCTCAGGAATTGGTAAAGCCGCAGCATACGCTTTGGTAGAAGAAGGTTTTGCTGTTATCCTCTCTGCCCGATCCATCGATAAACTGAATGAGCTTAAATCCGAATTGTTGTCCAAAGGCCATAAGGCAATCGCCGTCAAAGCTGATGTTACAAAGAGAAATGATATGAAAGAAGTTGCCAAAGCAGCCCTGGATGAATTTGGACAAATCGATGTATTGGTGAATAATGCCGGAATCATGCCTCTTTCCTTCTTGAAAAATTTGCATGAGGATGAATGGGAGCAGACCATTGATGTAAATGTGAAGGGAGTGGTGAATAGCATTGCGGCAGTGTTGCCTGCGATGATGGAACAGAAGAATGGCCATATTGTAAACATTTCCTCAATTGCCGGAATTAGCGTTTTCCCTTCTGCAGCTGTATATTGCGGCACTAAGTATGCGGTGGAGGCTATTACAGAAGGCATTCGTTTGGAACTTACTATTCCCTATAATATCCGGGCTACATCAATACGTCCGGGTGGTGTGGAAACAAACCTGATGAGCACAATCACCGATGAGGAGGTATTCGCGGCATTTGAACCCATGCTTAAATCCGTGAAGTTTCTTGATTCAGATGATATTGCAAAGGCAATCGTTTATGCCGTCACGCAGGATCCCAATGTCAGTATTGACCATGTTTGTGTCAGGCCAAGCAATCAGCTGATGTGATAAGGATAATCCCCGCCCTGGTAAATTAGGATTTTGTTGAAAACAAGCACAAGCTAATGATCAAAAGAATTGTAAAACACATGCTGCACCTGTGTCTGGGTTCAGCATGTGTTGTGCAGATAATCAGGGTATTGTACGGATAAGTAATATTGCGATCATCTCCTCCAACCTTTTAACGTCACTAATGCACTTTGAAAATACAAAGTTTACCAGGACATGTCAGCACATGGTCTTCTGGGCAGTAGTCTTCTGGGCAGTGGTCTTTTTGGTCCTGGTTAACATTTTCAATACATCCGGCTCATTTCAAAAAATTGATTTTATCTAAACAGTGATCTTCCTCCTGCCCCTGGCCGGGATATCCTACCTTAACCTGTACTATTTCATTCCACATTACTTGAGTAAGAAGAGATACAGGGAACATCCTTTTTCTTACCATGCTGCTCATCCCCTTTGTAGAGAACAGTTTTAAACACGGACTGCTGGGTGGAGTTACTGGAACGCTTCTCAGCTACCTGAAAACAGTCCCTGCAGGGTATCGAAGAACATCCCCACATGCAGTCCGTCTGCCACCGCATGGTTTACATGCACCGATACAGGTATCAATCTCCGCTCACTGCTCTTGTGAAACTTCCCAATGGTGATCTTTGGAATTGAATCCCTGCGATCGTATCGCCTGGGATGACTCACATGGGTGAACCCAATCCAGGGAAGGGATGAGAAATGGATCACATTCTCACCGATCCCGCTGCGCATCAACTGGTTGGTGGTCCTCACTTCGATCACCTCCTCGGTGGCCTTCTCAAGGAACAGATCCAGCTCCTCGAAGTAGAGAATGTGGGAAAACCCGAAGGTCCCGTCATCCCTGTCGATGGTAGCCGACCCGTTGATTACATCGTACAGGAATAACTCATCCCCCTCGATGCGGTATTTGAAAGCTTCCGTCAGGTTGACAGCTTTCAGAGTCAGGTAGAGATAGTAGAGAAAAAAAGAGATACCCCGCTCCTTTGCATAATCATAGGCTTCCGTGCAATCCAGTTCCATGGTAATACCATAGTAGGGCTCCTCATAATCCTTGAAGAAGTCGAAGATCTCCCTGCGTTCCCAGCTCCTGGTATCGATCTTTTTACGTGTCATAATTCAAAGATAAGAGAAATAAGCCCCCGCTCCTCCCCGAGGCCATGCACTGCTTTGACGACAGGTACTGCCAGAGAGGAAAACGGGGGCCACTAAAATTAATGACAAGCTTTCCCCCTTTGGGTTGCCCGTCCCGGCCAGAAATGTTAATTTCAGTTCATGAAAAATCTCTTAGCCCTGACAATCCTGCTTCTGACGATGATCGTTGCCGGATGCAACAACAATGAACTTCCCAACATCCTCTGGATTACCAGTGAGGATAACAGTCCCCTCCTGGGCTGTTATGATGATCCTTTTGCCACAACCCCCAACCTTGACCGACTGGCATCGGAAGGCTTTCTCTACACCAATGCCTATGCCAATACTCCAGTCTGCGCTCCGGCCCGAAACACCATCCTCACCGGGGTTTACGCCTGTTCCAGCGGGAATGAGCAAATGCGCAGCCGCTATCCAAAATCGGAGATTGTCAGGCCCTACACAGAATTCCTCCTTGGAAAGGGGTATTACTGCACCAACAACAGTAAAACGGACTACAACTTTGAAAACCCAAACCTTGACGAGATCTGGGACGAATGCGGTAGAGATGCCCATTACAGTAACCGGGCCGAAGGGCAGCCCTTCTTTGCCATATTCAACTTCACCACCAGTCATGAGAGCTGTATTCATAAATCCACTCCAGACTCCGCTTTACGTCACCGGCCCGAAGATGTAAGCCTTCCTCCCTATCACCCCGACACCCCCGAGATGAGGCACGACTGGGCCCAGTATTATGATAAGGTAGAGGATATGGACACAAAGGTTGGAGAGCTGCTGGCCGAACTGGAAAAAGCCGGTCTGGCCGAAAACACCATCGTGTTCTACTACAGCGATCACGGTGGCGTACTGGGCAGAAGCAAAAGATACCTGTACGAGACAGGCACCCATATACCTATGATCATCCGGATTCCTGAGAAATATAAAAAACTGTTTCCCACAGCAAAGCGCGGATCAAAGGTGGAAAGACTGGTCAGTTTCGTGGATCTGGCCCCAACACTGCTGAGTCTGACCGGCACACCTGCCCCCGATTACATGCAGGGAAGTGCCTTCCTGGGCAAATTCAAGGGAGAGGAACCAAAGCATATCTATATGTTCAGGGACCGGATGGACGGACGGTATGATATGACCCGGTCGGTAGTGGACGAGAAGTTCAGGTACACCCGCTATTTCAATCCAAACCGGATCTGGATGCAGCATCTTGATTACCTCTGGCGTGCACCCTCCATGCGCTCCTGGGAAAAGGCCTTCCTGGCCGGTGAATGTAACGAGGTCCAGTCACGCTTCTGGAACACAAAACCTGTGGAGGAGCTGTTTGATACGGAAAACGATCCCTGGGAGGTGAACAACCTTTCTGATGATCCTGAATATACAGAAAGACTGGCCTCAATGCGACAGATCATGATGAAGAAAAGCGCATCTATAAAGGATGCCGGTTTCATTCCGGAGGCAGACCGAATTATCAGGACAGGTGGTATACCTTCCTACGACTACATGAGGAATGGAGCAGTTCCCATTGATGAAATCCTGGAGGCAGCCTATATGGCAACTAAAGCAGATCCGGAGAACCTCGACCGGCTTTCAGCATTGCTAAAGCACGAAGACAGCGCAATCAGGTACTGGGCCTCACAGGGGATGCTGATCCTTGGTGAGGAATCCCGTTCCCACATCAGGGAAGTCCGGGAAGTCGCTGCCGATACATCCTGGAATGTGGCTGTAAATGCAGCTGAACTTCTCTACATACTCGGAGAGGAGGAGATTGCAATTGAAGCGTATAAAAGGATTCTGGGATGCGATCAGCTCGTGGCCCGCACCGCTGCCCTCAACAGCGTTGACGCAATCGGGGGCAGTTCCGACGAGTTTCTTGCTCCCTGCATAGGGATTCTCTCAAACTACGAAGTGATCGAGCGTCAGTACGATGCCAGGGTTATTAAATGGTTGTTTGAGAAATGGGGGATTTCCCCTGCTGACACAGGCATCGATTTCACGTGGTAACCCTACCCCCTGAGCACTGTGTACTGTGCACTGAGCACTGCGTACTGACCCCTGAGCACTGAGCACTGAGTACTGTGTACTGACCCCTGAGCACTGTGTACTGAGTACTGTGTACTGACCCCTGAGCACTGTGTACTGTGCACTGAGTACTGAGTTGAGTACTGAGTTGAGTACTGAGTTGTTATTTTAACAGAGATGAAAGTCCGGCCTTGTCAAGGAGGGTAACGCGCTTGCCATCTGTACGGATCAGCCCATCATGGTTCAACTCACTGATGGCCCTTCCGATGGAGGGACGGGTCACACCAAATAATTCTGAGAGTTGTGACTGGGAGATGGGAAGAATGATCTTGTCGCCTCCCTGCTTGCGGGAGAGGTCGAACATATATTGAACCAGCTTTCCCTTGATGGTAGTAAAGGAGAGGAAGCGGATCTTGTTTGACAAAAACTGCCCCCTGCTTGATACAGCATGCAGGAAATTCTTTAGCACCAGCCCATTGTCCTGCATCATTTTTAGAAATGAGTCCTTCGGAATGGAGAGGATCCGGGTGGGTTCATTGGCAATGATATTTACCGGGTACCGGTTCTGATTGCCGAACAGGAAGGCAGCAGCCAGGGGACGCGGGGGCATGATGTCTTCAATCTTGATTACCTTCCCTGCAAAATCGACCATCTCTCCCTTCACACTGCCGGAGATTACGATGCGCTGGAAATGTACCTCGTCACCCGCTCTGGCCACAACTTCACCATTTTTGTAATCATTGATCCTGCATGATGACTTCTCAAGCAATCCTGTTAATTCGGAAAGCTTTAAACCTTCAAAAACCGGGCAGGCGGTCAACAGGGATAGCATCTCGTCCGACAGATGGTGACTTTGCGGCATGGTTCTAGAGATTGTGTGAATACCCGAAAACGAAGATGCCGGTGGTAGCCGGATTGATCTGGTTAAACTCATCCTCAAGTATATAGCGGAGGCTCAGTTCTGACCGGAAATTCAGGGTATAACTGGTGCCGGCCGAATATCTCATCCGTTTGAAAAACCGGCCATCGAGACTTCCGAAAACACCCCAGGTCTCAATGGTGGCAAACAGGTCAAACCGTGTTCCGAACAGGTGATAGGCAGCCTTCACCCTGTTGCGGTTCACAAAAGTATTGTCCCTGATATTTGAAAAATAGGTAAACTCCTCAAAACCATACTGGAATCTTACCCTGAGTGAGAAATCCACATCGTACAATGAATATTTCCCGGTGGCATTCGCATGGAATCTGTAGCGTGGCCTTATTGTCAGCTCAGGGTCCGAAACCAGCAGCATCCTCACACCTCCGCCAGCACTCAGATAATCCAGCGGATCATAAGATGCAGCCACTGTCAGAAGTGTCCGGTCATACTGGGTACTGTTGTTCCTGAAACGCTGTTCGAATTCGCCCGACAGGTCGATTCCGTTGTCCAGTCCTTTTTCAACTTCAGCTTCAAACCAGGTTTGAAAATCTTTCTGCTGGCCATAAAGGCTCCCGCCAGCTGCAAGAGCCAGCAGCCACAGAACGGCTGATATTTTCAGGAACCACTTAATCATCGTCACCATCATCCAGCAAGGGCTGGTCATCATCGCCATTACTGGTCCAGTTTTCACTTTCGAAATAGTAGATAAAGATCCTGGCTGTGTCTCTCAGGTAATCGATCCGTCCAATTTCCACCCGGATAATTGAAAGTCCTGTTCGCTCCTCCAGGTCGGCAATCAATTGTTCACGGTGCTCTGGCTTTATCATTTCCACATTCTCATAATTGATCACCTTTTTTGTTTCATGCTTAAGCAAGAACACCTTCTCAAGCAGGAAGGTAATGGTCAGAACAATCAGGTTGGTGAAAAGCAGCTCAGCATAGCTCACCTTACTGTTGGCAAGGGCATTGATCACTGAAATCCCGATCACCAGGAACAGGTAGGTCATCTCCCGGATGGGGATCTGCCGGGTACGGTACCTGATAATCCCAAAAATGGCGAATAGACCCAGTGCAAATCCAAGTTCGAGCTTAATGTTCTCCAGGAGGAAGACCATGAAAAAAACCACAAGGCTGATAAGGATGTATGTGAAGAGATAGTCTTTTCGGGGAGTCATCCGGTAATAGAAATACCTGACAAGGATCAGTACCACGACAAGGTTGAAGACGGTCCTGAGAATTAAATCAAAAAAATCCTCCCAGTTTACTAATTCGATATTTAGAAATTCCGGCATTGTACTAATTTTTTATGGATTGCAGATAATGATTGTTGATTTTGCGGACATGACGTACCTTCTCCTTAAAGAGATTCTGTTTCAGATCAGGATTCAGCATAGCCATCCCAATGCAGTATTTGCTGATTCGATGCGGTATGATCTTTTCACCCCTCAATGCTGCATGGAAGCTGGAACCGGCCAGGTGGTCGCCATACTTTATCTCTGCGATTGCCACACCCGGGACCTCAATGCTGTCTTCTGAAATGGTGCTTGAAAACCAGAGCTGGTAATCAAGTGTAATCCTCTCTGTCTGTGTTTCATTCACCAGTGTAATCCGGTTGAAACTATTCTCCAGGACTGGAATAATATTGTCACATTTATAGGGGGTGAACTGGTTCAGGAACTCCTCTTCAGTACTTTGTATGGAAACTGAGCCATTCTTTGCTTCCATCCGGTTTTTGACGGTTACACCCTTCCCGTTCTTCCTTTTCACCTCAAGGAACATATCATTTGAAGAGCCATACTTCCTGAACCTGATCTTGTGGCGGTTTACCATTCCGCGGTGGTGCATGAGATACATGTCAAGCCCCGGGGTATCATAGTAAAATGTATGGTAACCCTGGGCCATGACGCCTTCAATTTCAAGCACCCGGTAGCGATCGGATACCATCTCCAGCAGATGTGGGAGATGATCCACTTCAAACACATACTTACTGTCCTTTCTGCGCATCAGGCTGGCTTTCAGAACTTCCTCCAGGGAAATGCCTGAATACCCGGAAAGGGAGTGTAATATGTTACTTGCTGTACTCATAAACGTACACTTTCTTCTTATAGAGCTTATCCTTGTTGTTGAAGAAGTGTTTCTCAACCCTCAGTCCGTCTTCGTAGATGTTCTTCTCTGTCCGGGTGACATTTCCGCGATGATCCAGGAAGACCTGCTCGATAAGATTTCGGTCCTCATCATATTTATATTTTTCCCAGAGTTTCACCTCTCCCCGGCTGTTGAACTCCTGGATCTCAATCATTTCCCCATCTTTATTGTATTTCTCAATCGACTCGATAACAGGCTCATCCATTCCCTCCTCGATGAAATACTCATGGACGGTTTTTGAAACAATCCCCAGATCCCTGATCTCTTTCCGGTCCTGTCCGTGTACAGCAAATGTCAGGCCCAGCATCATACAATACATCAATATGGTTTTGCTTTTGTTCATAATGGAAAAATCTATATCGCTTTTATTGTGATCAATCCCAGGTCAACCTCCTGTTCGAACTCTGTAATACTTTCTTCAAATTCCAGGACCACATGTTCTGTAACCTTGGTAACATCCTCCGAATAGAGAAATATTCTGTACTCACCGGGAATCAGGTTTTTGAATTCAAAATACCCGTCATCCTGTGTCCTCACTCTTTCATCATAAAAACTGTGATCCCCGTAAGTTAAATATACTTCATGTTCATGAGCAAAGTCGATATATTCAATTACCAGTTTGGGCCACTTTGAGTCGTTATCATACTTGATCTTCCTCACCACTCCGCTGATTACGGCCGAACCTTCATCATACTCCAGGATGGTCGCCTTCTCAACCGCTCCAAGGTCAGCTTCCTCGCCCCTTTCCAGGTCAACCCGGATCACAGCCCACTCATCATCAGGAGTCTTTGTGGAATCAAGTGTCCTGTAGTATACGTGGTAGATCCCCGGGTAGAGGTAATCAAACCTGAAATCTCCTGATGAGCCTGTGTTGACACGCTCACCCGGGGTATAGTCATTTCCGAAAATGACAAATACCTCCTCATCAATGGCCGGGCTGGTACGAATCAGATCACTGAAGTCGTCATTGTAAAAATGCTCAATAATAGCACCTGAAATGGAGGCAGTTCCCCCCATCCCTTCACTCTTCTCACAAGAACCCAGGAAAATGACTGTAAATGCAAAGAATATAAATATCAGCACCCATGACTTTGAGTGTGATTTAAGTCTTATGAATTCCATTGAATCTTTTTTAAAATCTGCAATCCAAAATTAGTAAAATTCTTTTGCTATTACTCCCGCAATTCCCTCTGTTTATCAAACATTTGGTACTCCCGTAATTCCCGCAGTTAAAAAACATTCAGTATCATGGTATGAATTCCCGACTTTACAAGAAAAATCCCGCTCCCGATAGTGGAAACGTCAAACGTCTCCACGAATGCTCCCCTGTAGACCATCTGTCCAAGCGAATTGAAAATCACCAGATCACCCGGATCCGGATCGGGTGAGACAAGGGTAATAAAATTCCTGGCCGGATTGGGGTAAACCAGGAAATCCGGCTCAATCCGGCTCTCTGTAATATCTGTTACTCCCAGCTGATTCTCGGCCTTAAAGCTTGGCTGCATTGAAATAAAACTTCCGGTTCCATCGGGCCACCTCCCAAAACTGATGTCGGTATCCTGGGCCTCAAAGACTACATGGTCTATGATGTTGCCATGGGTATCTGAAAGGAGTATTTCCTCTCCGCCGGCTGAAAGCTTGAAGTTTGCATGAAGGTCTCCCTGTTCCCCATCATCATCTGCCCAGAGCACCATGTACTCCCCAGGGGTTATAGTTACATCAGGCAATGTCCATTTGGTCAACATCCCGGCATCATCACTTAAATGGAATCCCCCCAGCAAGAGTTCATTACCCGAACGATTATATATTTCTATCCAGTCGTCGAATTCACCTGCCTCATCCGCCTGAATCAGATCATTCGACGCCATAAACTCGTTTATTACCAATCCGCTTACATCAGACTCAACAGCTTCCACCCCATAGAAATACACATCATACGATGCTCCTTCAGGCATATACGAAACGGTATTGACTTCATCTCCGGCCACCGCCTCTACATAATACCTCACATATGTGCCGGCAGGAAATGCAGGGATCGTCCCCGCATAAACAGCATCCCCGGTCTGTTCATCACCGCCTGTTCCGTCATCTCTCATAGGAACAGAAACAAAACGGCCCCTTAAACCAGTACCGTAATAAAGATTGACCCCTTCAATCCCGTCAGCATGAGTGGCCGTAGCCCTCACCCTCACTTCATCAACACTGCCAGGTGCCTCCCCGGATCCTCCCACTGCCTGGTGCCCTACCTCCACAATGGAGGGAGATTCCCCTGAAAATTCATCGTTCAACAGGAAAAATATTCGACGATCGGTGATAAAGCTCCTCAGGTCATCAACTGAAGCTTCATGAGTTGAAAGGGAAAAATCAATCTTGGGATCGGTCTCGATTTCAGCTCCCACCAGTGTGGAATACCCATCGATAATTTCGTTTGCATGGTCAGAATCAAAACCCTTCTCTATGATGGTTTTCGCATGGGCAATATACCGCTGTCTGAGTGCAGGAACAGCCAGCAGCCTGTTAAGCAAAGGATAATTGGGCTTCTCTTCATTGTAGAAAGGTGACCACTCCATGTTTTTCAGTTGCATGGCTGAATTCCCGTCAAACTCAAGAGGAATCATCCGCCTTGTCTCCGCATCCACATAGAGGTAATAATCCATTTTTCCCTTCATCACATAACTGTCGTCGTCCGAAAAGAGAATTTCCTGCGCCAGGAACCACATGGTACCATCAAGATCCATATACTTTGCCAGGGAGTCCTGCAGTGATTCCAGGGGGAGATTATTCAGGCGGTCACATACAGCTACCAGGTATGACCAGGGATCATCCATATCAGAATCCTTCAATGTATAATACTTCTGGTACAACTCCTCCTGCTCTCCCAGGTAATTCAGTGCTGCAGTTCCATCTCCCCAGTTGGGACCACCTCCAGGGGGACGCTCAAGGGTTCCCTTGAGCTGAGATGCTGATGCATTAAGCTCTGCAGGTACATCAGCCCTCCACCGGATACCATCATCTTCAGGGTACCACTCTTTGATAAAATCACCATTGATCTGCTGGATATTTGCATACAGGCCCCAGTCCTCGCCATTCAGAAAAAGCCTGATAAAATTTCCCCTCACAGCCGGCAACAGGTCCCTGCTCAATCTGGCATAAAGCACCTCCTTCATAAAAGAGGCATCCTGAAATGCATTGTTAAGGTTGAAGTTGTTGTATCCGTCAATGTCCTGCCCATCGATAACCTCATCCAGTTTCAAACTGAAAGAGAGTTTCTCGGATCCGGTTTTTATAGCTTTTTTATAGGAGGTCTGCCCTTTAAACTGAACAGCCACACTGTCGAATACCTCACCTTCATAACCAAGCGTGGCCAGCACATAGGACTCAGTATCATAGTTCTCGTGCATTTGCTGCCAGAAACCGGGATCGTAAAAATCCAGGTGGATCGTTCTGATCACAGATTCGTCATAGACACCCTCACTGGCAGATCCGCCAAGGATAAGCCTGTTGCCATCCTCACTGAAATGCATCTGGTCCGGAAGGGACTGGGCCATTGAATCAACTATACCAGCCCATTGAATCAGACAAGCCGCAGAACAGGCAAAAATAGAGTAATTTGTTCTTCTCAATTGCTTTCTTATATTGTTGAAATGCTTTCTCATATTGTTAAACTTTGACTTGTTAAATGGAAAATGGTTTAAAGTTTCTCAAAAATGCAATGCTCCTGTAACAAATGTTACCGAATGAAACCGCGAATACCCTACATCTTTGTACAGGAATTTTTTAACTATACAGGTTTTCAAACTTAAAAGGCAAAGCTATGATACGAGAAATGGTGAAAATTGACGAGGAGTTGTGTGACGGATGTGCTGAGTGCATCCCAAACTGCCACGAAGGAGCATTGCAGATGATTGACAATAAGGCAAGGCTGGTGAGTGACCTTATGTGCGACGGCCTGGGTGCTTGCCTGGGGCATTGTCCTCAGGGGGCCATCACTATCGAAAAGAGGGAGGCCGAAGCTTACAACGAAACCACAGTAATGGAGATCATGGTGACTAAAGGTGCCAATACAGTGGTGGCTCATCTCTCCCACCTGAAAGAGCACAACGAGATGGAGTACCTGGGCGAAGGCGTGAAATACCTGAGAGATCATGAAGATGAGTTGGATTTTGATATGAGGGAGGTACTTGGCAGGGTCCACCGCTCCCATATGGAAGAGGAGCAGCTTGCCTGCGGCTGCCCCGGATCGGAGGCCCGCAGCTTCAGTCCCCAGTCTGCTGCCGGTCAGCCAGTGGCTGTGGCCCCCGTTGCCATGGCTCCGTCCAATCCCCTTTCATCCAACGCCGGACAAGGCGATCAACCCTCAGAACTGAGACAGTGGCCGGTTCAGATGCACCTGATTAATCCCACAGCCTCCTATTTCAGGCAGACCGACATGGTACTGGCAGCCGATTGTGTTGCTTTCTCACTTGGCAACTTCCATTCAAATTGGCTGAAGGGAAAAACCCTTGCCATTGCGTGTCCCAAACTGGACGACGGACAAGAAACTTACATTTCCAAGATCAAATCTTTGATTGATGATGCGAAAATCAACACCTTAACCGTGATGATGATGCAGGTCCCCTGTTGTGGCGGATTGTTGCAAGTGGTAAACGCTGCTGTCAGTCAGACTGAAAGAAAAGTACCTGTGAAGGCTGTTATCGTGGGAGTGGAAGGAGATATTCTGAAGGAGGATTGGGTCTGAGTTTAAACAAAAAATAAAAAGGAGTCAATGTATCAGAATCCGACAGACACGGAAAATGCAATGAAGCTTCCCATTGCCCAGGATGCGTGGATGCTGCTCCGTTTTGACAACCACGAATTGATACGGATCCACCTGAGCCCCGGAGCATCCATTGAAAATCACATCAACGACTGGAGGATCGTATTCTACCTGCTTCAGGGCGAAGGTGAGCTGAACGTGGAGGGAAGAAGTCACCACATGCTTGCCACACAGTCAATCGCAGTGGAGGCAGGGCGCGAACGTTTCTGGCACAATACCGGAAAAGAGGAACTTCAGCTGCTGGTAATTAAAACGAGAGAGGAGAATGTTCGGGATTTTTAAAAGGTTTGCCCCTCCCCCCTCGTGGAGAATCCCGGTCATCGTCATTTCTGGTATTGCAGCGGGCCTCCTCATTTACATATTCTTCATATCAAGGGCCTGGTCCTACCTGTCGGATGACCCCTCCACCTGTATGAACTGTCACATCATGGCCCCACAGTATGCTACCTGGAACCACAGTTCACACCGGGAGAAAGCCAGCTGCAACGACTGTCATGTCCCCCACCACAATGTGGTGGGCAAATACTACTTCAAGGCGAAAGACGGGCTCAGGCACGCAACATTATTCACCCTCAGGAAAGAACCCCAGGTGATCAAAATCAGGGAAGAGGGCAAACATGTGGTGCTGGAAAACTGCATAAGGTGCCATTCCCGCCTGCTTCCCGGTAATCATCATGCAAGGGTTGAAAGGCCCTGCTGGGAGTGCCACCGTGAGACACCCCACGGCAGGGTCAACAGTCTTTCTAGTGTACCCTATGCCAGGGTGCCTGTCCAGGGCAGCCTGCTACCCGCCTGGATGAAAAAAGTGATCAAAGAAACAAAACCATTAAAGCAATGAAACCCTTCGGCACACAAATTCAAAATAAGCCCTGGCTGGGCTGGATTCTCTTCCTGCTAACCATAGTGATCGTATTTGTCCTGGGCTTACTGGCTTCTTCTATCATTGAGAGAAGATCCGAGGCCGAATTTGCCTTCACACCACAGGTGCAATATGCAGATTTCGAACCCCGGAATGAGATGTGGGGAAAGAACTTCCCCATGGAGTATCAGAGCTATAAACAAACATCCGACACACTCTTCAGAAGCAAGTACAACGGTTCGGCAACCATCGACATGCTTGAAGTGGATCCCCGACTGGTGGTTCTATGGGCCGGTTACGGTTTTTCCAAGGATTACAAACAGGGACGGGGCCACTCCTACGCCATCACAGACATTCGAAACTCCCTTAGATCCGGGGCCCCGGTGGATGGCAAAGAAAGCCCTATGCCCAATACCTGCTGGACCTGCAAGAGCCCTGATGTCCCGAGACTGATGAAAGAGATGGGACCTGCCGAATTTTACAAGGGAACATGGGAGGAGAAAGGGCATGAGGTGGTCAACAGCATCGGGTGTGCCGATTGTCATGATGCTGCCACCATGGAACTTCACATTACTCGTCCGGCACTGAAAGAAGCCTTTGACAGGATGGGGAAAGATATTGAGGCAGCCTCTCACCAGGAGATGCGATCACTGGTATGTGCCCAGTGCCACGTTGAGTACTATTTTAATAAGAAGATCGTCGAAGGGGTTCCATACCTGACCCTCCCTTGGGATAATGGCTTCTCTGCAGAGGCCATGGAAGAATACTATGACGGGATAGAATTTACCGACTGGACCCACAAACTGAGCAAAGCACCCATGCTGAAAGCGCAGCATCCGGGTTATGAGATATACATGACCGGGGTCCATGCTGCCCGCGGAGTCTCCTGCGCCGATTGTCACATGCCATTCATGAGCGAAGGAGGACAAAAATACACCGACCACCATGTTCAGAGTCCGCTGAACAATGTAGCCAACTCCTGTCAGGTGTGTCACAGGGAGGAGACAGACCAGCTCATAAGCGATGTGTTTGAACGGCAGGACCGGATCATTGAGAACCGCGATAAACTGGAGGAGTTGCTGGTCAGGTGCCACGTGGAAGCAAAGCTGGCCTGGGAACTGGGAGCGGGTAAGGAACGGATGGATCCGGTACTGACTGACATCAGGCATGCACAGTGGAGATGGGACTACGCAGCTGCCAGCCACGGCGGATCCTTCCACTCACCTGTTGAAACCTCCAGGGTGATCGCCACCGGGATAAATATTGCTCAGGAGGGGAGGCTTAAGCTGAGCAGGCTTCTGTATGAACTGGGACAGACCGGTGAGGTGCCCTATCCTGACATTGCCACCAAGGCAAAGGCACAGGCTTTTATCGGGATGGACAGGGCCGCCCTTCAGGCTGATAAGAATGAATTCCTGAGAATAATTACCCCGGAATGGGATAAGCAGGCCGCTGAAAGAGAAGCACAATATCCAGTTAAATCCCTGTTCGAATAGTCACTTCCGGAGATGATGCATAGAAAATTACGCCTGCCTGCGGGAGTATTCCTGACCGTCGTTTTCCTGCTCTTTTTTGTACAATGGAAGGTGGAGAATCCCATGCTCCTGCTGGAGCGGTTTATTAAAGGAGGGGGCTGGTTTGAAATCCTTGTCATCGGAATCTACGGGGCAGTGGTTGCATGGCAGATGCAGGATCCGACAAAAGTGCAGGCCTGGAGAAAATACACATGGTTTGCCTTCTCCCTGGTTTTCTTTTCACAGCTTCTGCTGGGTCTGCTGCTTTCTGATAAGTTTCTGATGAGTGGGAAACTGCACCTGCCCATTCCCATGATGATTCTGGCCGGACCCATCTACCGGGGCCACACATCGGTAATGACCATCCTGTTCCTAAGTACCGTAATACTCTCAGGACCTGCCTGGTGCAGTCACCTCTGCTACTTTGGGGCCATCGATAACCTGGCTGCAGGCGGAAAAGCCAGGCGAACTCCCATCCGGAACAAATGGGCCTTGAAATGGTCAGTTCTCATTCTCATCGTATTCGCTGCCATCACACTCAGGTGGATGAAGGTACCTGTGCTGAGCGCCACCCTTCTCGCGGGCGGGTTCGGGATCGTCGGACTGGTCCTGATCCTGATCATCTCACGGAAAGAGGGCCGCATGGTCCACTGCACGGTCTACTGTCCGGTGGGAACCGTAGTAAATCTCACTCATAAGGTGAACCCCTTCCGCATGTTTATTGACAACAACAGTTGTACCGATTGTTTGGTCTGCACCACATCCTGCAAATACGATGCCCTGAACCGGAAAGACATTGCTGTAAGGAGACCAGGACTAACATGTACCCTTTGCGGCGACTGCCTTTCATCGTGTCATGGGGGATCCATTAAATACCGATTCCTGCGTCTGTCCCCAGATGCATCCAGGAATCTCTACCTGCTGATCACCATCTCGCTACACGCAGTCACAATGGCACTCGCACGGATCTGATGTGGATAAACATTTTCATTATCTGGATGTTATGCTGGAGATATTGAAGATTATTCACTATTTTTAGATGAGATCATAGCCCAGCTTCCATGACAAAAATCACCGAATTTCTCGAGAGCACCATTGGCATCAGTCCCGACCACCAGTCCAAGATTTTCTTTTCGATGCTCATCCTCCTGGTGCTGGGTGGGATCAGGTATGCCATCCTGAAGATTGTCTGGAGGTTTACGGAAGATCCCAAACAGAGGTACACCTGGAGACGGTCGGTTTCCTTTATCATTGGATTTCTAACGGTCATTCTCATTGCCAGCGTATGGGTAAAGGCCATTGGTCAGTTCGGCGCATTCCTGGGTCTCCTAACTGCCGGACTGGCAATTGCGCTGAAAGATATGCTCACCAACATTGCCGGGTGGATCTTCATACTGGCCCGCAAACCATTCAACCTGGGCGACCGGGTGCAGATCGGGGAACACGCCGGAGATGTAATCGACCTGCGCCTCTTCCAGTTCACCCTGCTTGAGATCGGAAACTGGGTGGATGCTGACCAGAGCACCGGGAGAATCATCCACATTCCCAACGGAACCATCTTTACCCAGGCCCAGTCCAACTACAGCTCGGGCTTTAAATTTATCTGGAACGAAATCGGAGTGCTGGTCACCTTCGAGAGCAACTGGGGCAAGGCCAAGGACCTGATGGAGGAAATCGTGAGCGAACATGCCAAGGAGTTGTCGGCCGACGCCGAGAAAAGGATTATCGAAGCCAGTAAAAAGTACATGATCTTCTACCAGTACCTCACACCTATTGTCTACACCTCTGTTAAGGATAGCGGCATCATGCTCACCATGCGCTACATCTGCGACCCCCGGAAACGTCGGATCACCGAAAACGATATCTGGGTGGATCTACTCAATGCATTTTCCACATTTGAGGACATTGAATTCGCCTACCCCACACATCGCTTCTTCACCCGCAAAGATGAAAAAGGGGACTCGCCCCTATAGCAAATCACAATCTCATGAAAGCAATTTTGAAAGTATTTACACGGATCATCGGATTTCAAGCATCACAAGCGAGTGGGCAGGGAGGGTAAACAGAACCTGTCCGCCCTTTATTTTCACATCCCTGAGTTCCCTGATCAACACCTCATCCGGATTTTCAAAAGTATTATGACTGTTGATCTCCTCAGAGCTAAGCAAGGTAGCGGAAACCGACTTCATTTCACCTCCCTCCATGGAAACTGCCACCTCCATAGATTGCTCCGGGTCAATGTTCACAGCTGAAAGGTGGATCATTCCATCTTCACTTCTGGAGGCGCTGGTGCTCACAGCCGGCAGGCTCTCTTCTCCGAAGGAGTAGCCGGGGCCATCCAGTTCCACCGCCAGCATCACTGCATCGTGGTGCACCTTGTACATGTCATAGACGTGGTAGGTGGGCGTCAGCATCAACTTCTCATCCTCTGTAAAAATAAGTGCCTGTAGCACATTCACCGTCTGGGCAATATTGGCCATCTTCACCCTGTCGCAGCGATCATTCAGATAGTTCAGGGTCATGCCAGCCACCAGGGCATCGCGCATGCTGTTCTGCTGGAACAGAAAGCCCGGATTGGTTCCCGGCTCCACATCATACCAGGTACCCCATTCATCGAAAATCAGTGCCACCCGCTTTTTTGGATCGTAGCGGTCCATGATGGCAATATGTTTATCAATGGCCTCCTCAATATGCAGGCACCTCTGTAATACATCAAAATAGAGCTCCTCGCCAAACTGTGTGGCGGAACCCTTATTGTTCCAGTTGGTGGTGTAGTAATGGAGCGACAGACCGTTCATCATCCTGTGGGGTACCCTTTTCATCAGTGTCTCGGTCCAGCCGAAATCCTCAGAATTGGCTCCACCCGCTATTTTATACAGCCGGTTTTCCCCATAATTCCTGCAGAAGGTGGCATATCGCCTGTACTGATCGGCATAGAAATCGGCTGTCATATTGCCTCCACATCCCCAGTTCTCGTTTCCCACACCCCAGTACTTCAAGCCCCAGGGCTCCTCCCGGCCGTTTACCCTGCGGAGGTCGGCCATGGGACTGATCCCTTCAAAGTTGATGTACTCCACCCACTGTGACATCTCTTTCACGGTTCCGCTTCCTACGTTTCCGCAGATCACAGGCTCAGTCCCCAGCTGTTCACAGAGCTCCAGGAATTCGTGGGTACCAAAACTGTTATCCTCTGTCACGCCGCCCCAGTGGGTATTTACCATTTTTGGCCTTTGGGAGGCCGGACCGATCCCGTCCATCCAGTGGTACTCATCGGCAAAGCAGCCTCCGGGCCAACGCAGGTTTGGGATATTGATCTGCCTGAGCGCCTCTACGACATCGTTCCTGATCCCGTTGGTATTGGGGATATCCGATTCCATTCCCACCCAGTAGCCCCCGTATATGCATTTCCCCAGGTGCTCGGAGAAATGACCATATATGTGCCTGCTGATGGTCTCAGCACCCTGGTCGGCATGAATGGTGACCTGAACGGCTTCTTCCCTTTTATCACCGGGATAGGTTGGGGTCCAGCTGAGAAAAATAATGCTCAACACAAATGCAAATTTCACAAGGTTCACTTTTTTCATGACATGCAGGGCTTGGTTCAGGGGCTAAGATAAACATCTGACCTTTTCAGTGATCATTTTTCTGACTAAATTGTTATTGTTTCAATGCAAAGCATATTTACACAATGACAGGCAACAAGAAAATTGCAATACTGTTGTTCCATCCACAGATTCATAAATCCAGGGTAAACAGTAAACTGATCGAAGCCGTTGATGGAATGGAAGGGGTCACCACCAGGTATATGTACGACCTCTACCCCGATTTTCACATAGATTTAAAAGTGGAGCAGCAGATGCTGCTGGAACATGATGTGATTGTATGGCACCACCCTTTCTACTGGTACAGCTCACCCTCCCTGTTGAAAGAGTGGATCGATATTGTATTGCAGCACGGATTTGCCTATGGCCGTGAGGGGAAAGCATTGGCCGGGAAGAGGGTGTTGACCGCCATTTCCTCCGGGGGAAGCCGTGAGGTATACCGGGAAGAAGATGCCAGGAACTCTTCCATCAGGCAGCTGCTGCTACCCTTCGAACAGACTGCCAATCTATGCAGGCTCGAGTACCTTCCTCCCTTCGTGGTTCACGGAACCCATCTGCTGGATGATCAGGGAATCGCCAGGGCGGCTGCTGAATATAAGCGGGTCATCAGCGCCCTTCGGGATGATGCTTTCAGCAAAACAGAACTCGGACAACTGGAATATATCAACGATATCAAGCCATAAATAATAGCACCATGCATCAACAGGATTTCTTTCACATGGCTTTCATCTATCTGCTTGCAGCAGTTATATCGGTACCTGTGGCCAAACGGCTCGGATTCGGATCGGTCCTGGGCTACCTGGTTGCCGGAATTGTCATCGGTCCCTTTGCCCTGGGACTCATCGGAAAGGAGGGGGAAGATGTGATGCACTTCGCCGAGTTCGGAGTGGTAATGATGCTCTTCATCATCGGACTGGAGATGAAACCCAACCTGCTGTGGCAGATGCGGCGCTCCATCTTCGGGATGGGCGGGATCCAGCTTACTGCAACTGCCCTTGTTATTGCTCTTGCTGCAATCCTGCTGGGATTGTCTCCTAAAGAGGGAATCGCCATTGGCCTGATGCTGGGGCTCTCCTCAACAGCCATCGTTCTCCAGACCCTTGCAGAAAAAAACCTGATGAAACAGGCAGCCGGACAGGCCTCCTTTTCTGTTCTGCTTCTGCAGGACATCGCCGTTGTACCCATCCTTGCGATCCTGCCCCTGCTGGCCATACACCCCTCTGCAGCTCTTCTGCATGGCGAGGAGATCCGCCGCATTGGTGGAATGGAGGTCACTGGCTGGTTCCAGGTGCTCATGATCCTGATGATTTTTTCCGGCATTGTGATCGCCGGCCGTTACCTGGCAAGATATTTATTCAGGATCATTGCCCGAACCGGGCTCCGGGAAATCTTCACTGCCATGGCGCTGCTACTGGTAATCGCCTCAGCCATCCTCATGGACCTGGTTGGATTATCACCGGCCCTGGGGGCCTTCCTTGCAGGTGTGGTTCTGGCTAATAATGAATACAGGCATGAACTGGAGGCCGATATTGAGCCCTTCAAAGGCTTACTGCTGGGGCTCTTCTTCATCTCGGTGGGCGCCAGTATCAATTTTAATCTGCTTGTTGAATCTCCATGGATGATCCTGGGACTGCTGGGACTGCTGATCGGGATTAAATTTACGGTCCTATTTCTCCTGGGCAGGTTCTTCTCCCTGAGGGGCGGACAAAACACACTCTTCGCATTCTCACTGGCCCAGGGAGGTGAATTTGCCTTCGTCCTTGTATCCTTCAGCCTGGAAAACGGGGTGGTAAGCAGCCAGGTATCAGCTATTCTTTTTGTGGTGGTGGCACTCTCCATGGCAGTCACACCCCTGCTGCTGCTTTTCAATGACAGGGTGGTACAACCCAGGCTTGAGAAACCGGGTAAGGAGCGGGATCATGATGTGGTTGAAGTGAAGGATAATCCTGTGATCATCGCCGGCTTTGATGATTTCGGGGTAGTAATCGGGCGCTTCCTCATTGCCAACGGGATCAGGGTCACCATCCTGGACGACAATCCCAACAACATTGATGGGTTGAAAAAATTTGGTTTCAAGGTCCACTATGGTGACGCATCGCGGCCCGACCTCCTGAAAGCTGCCGGAGGGGGAAATGCCAGAGTAATTGTGGTGGCTGTTGGGGATAAACAGAAATCACTCGGTATTATCGACCAGGTGCAACGAAACTACCCTAACCTGAAGGTCGTGGCACGGGCAATGAACGTGGACCATACCTATGAACTATTAAGGCGGAAGGTGGAGGAGTCCGCCCATAACAGCTTCGAATCTTCCCTCCAGCTCGGGATGAAAGTCCTGACCAGCCTGGGATACCAGAGATACAGGGTTTACCGCCTGGGGCGTATCTTCCGGAAGCACCAGTCAGAGGTGATCCGGGACCTCTGCCAGCACCACGGGGAGGACGAAAAAAAGTACCTCAGTGAAGCTAAAAAACACGCCATCGAAGTGGAGGGGATCCTCCGTGCCGAACAGGAAAACACTTCCTACCAGGACGATCACTCATGGGATGACAGCACACAGCGCGAAGAGTCACTTGGACTGCTCGACGGGAGGAAGTAACATGGCATTGAACAGCAGTTTAAACGAGCCCTGGGTTGAGGCCCTGAACTGCGGACCGAAACCGTAGAATACAAACTGCCCTTTTCCCTTTTTCAGCCAGATCATGGCCGCTTTGTTGCCCATTTTTTCATCATTGGCTCCATAGCCGCTCTTCACCACTTCCTTTTCCGGATAGGTAGCAATCACCCTGCGATCCATATCAAATATGGGCACAGAGGTTTGGAAAACCGGCCTCCCCCGTGAAAAAACCCCGATCTGCCCGGGCATCCCGATGGTAAGCGGATGACTCTCCAGCAGATCCACCTTCACCAGGCTTCCCGGCACATAGAGACCATCTTTGGTAAGTTGCGGTGAGATATCCCTGAAGGGCAGGGAGAACTCTTCCTCCCCCTCTTTGCCTGTGACTTTCAACAAACCCTCGAAGAGACCAGCCGACCTTCCCCAGGCGATGATGGTCCCACCACCTGCACTGAAGGTCAAGAGCTTCTCAATCCCCTTCTTCTCAATCCCCTTCACATAGTCGGGATGATAAGAACCTATGTAGTAGGAGTCGCCCGATTTCCGTTTACCGGTCATCAGGATCGACTTGTCGTTATCCGGAAAGATGACCACGTCATAGTCCCCGGCCAGATCGGCCTCCGCCACCTGTTCGGGGTGAAGTACGGTAAAGGGAATGTGGTAGCTGTCGAACAGGAAGCGGGTCCAGCCTGCATCCATATCGTGAAAATAGGTCTCCACCAGTGCGATCCGCGGCATGCTGAGCCTCTCTCCGTAGACGGCCCTTTTGTCGGAGATCATCCCCGGCGTAAAGGGAAGCGATTCATAAAGTGCATTCCAGTCCTCCTTTTTAGCAGAATTCCGGAAAACAATAAAACTTCCCATGGGATAGTTTTCACCCTTCAGCTCCAGCTCATCCTTCAGACGGTCGACCTTCATTCCCTTCTCCAGGGCCAGGAAAGCGGCCCGGTATGACTCATTGGCGTTGGCGGTCAGCACCATGGCATGCGACATGGTCTCCATGGGCCCTGCCAGGCTGAACTCACCCTCGATGATGCTCAGTTTACCCTCAAGTTCACTGCTCCTGGTATCAATCTCGATAGATTTCACATACCTGTGGAGGGGGAGCGACCAGCTGGTGATGTCATAGGGTTTAATCAGTTCTCCGCCAGGAGTGTAGTGCCTTTCCGGGAACACCTGGGTCTCCATCACCTCCTTGATAAAAGCGCGGTAGGGCTGGGCCAGCGGTATCACCACATCACCCGCCTGGTAGAGGTGGCCATCCAGAAGCTGATCCCCGCTCAGGATATAAGACTCCACACCATGTTCCTTCATGAGGTTCACCAGGTTGACCAGTTCACCCTTATCGTGCTGTTCAGCTGGCATAATGTAGTAATAGGGAGCCTCGCTTCTGCCCTTCTCCACCTGCTCCCGGCACATGCGGTTCCTGAACCTGAGGATATCCTCCCTGTAGAGAGAGGCTGTTTTGAGAATCGACCTTGTGGAAGACATCTCATACTCAACAAGATCGCCCAGTCGCCACCATCCCCCTTCCCAGGGAAGAAGCATATTGATACTCTTCTTATACTCGGAAAGACCCTTGCCCCATACCCTCAGCTCATTGGGTTCAATGTATATAGGCGTAGCGGTCTGCACACTTGCAGCCTCGGTAAGGAAGCCGATCACATTCTTCCAGATGCAGGTTTCAGTTGAACCGGGCCAGTAATCGTCAAAAGCGTTATGCTGGGATACTCCTGCCAGTCCTTCAGCAGTCATATCGGTGGCCATATGCTGTCCGAAAATACCTCCCCAGTGAAAAACTCCTGCAGGTACATTTTCGGCAATGGGATCATGATTGGGCGGCACGAAATAACGGGTACCGGTGGATCCCATCTGGTGCTTCTCCACCATCACCTGGGGAAACCATGTCTGGTTATAGATCCGTGCAATAGCCCGGTTGTCATCCTGGGTCAGGATCACAAAATCGCGGTTGTTATCATGACCCACATACTTGTGGTAAACCTGGGGCAGTGAGGCCCCCTCATATTTAGTACCCACATGTTTCTGATAATTCTCCACGATCAGGTCCATGCCATCGGGATTGTGACAGGGAACCATCATGTAGACCACGTTGTTGAGCCACTCCAGTTTCTTTTTTTCGCTGGTTGTGGCTAATTCATAAGCCACAAGAGGAGCAGATTGCGAAGGAGCCACCTCGGAGGAGTGCATGGAGAGGGTGGCCAGAACAAAGGCCTTTCCCGAACCGACCATCTCCTCAAGCTGCTCTTCCGGAATATCAGAATTTATGGCCAGCTCCCGGTTAATCACCTTCAGCGACTCCAGATTGCTGATGTTTTCTTCACTGGAGATAAATGCAATATACATGGTCTTCCCCATGGGTGATGTCCCGATCTCCTCCAGCTTGACACGGCCCGACAGGCCATCCACTTCCTGCAGGTAGGAGATCAGTTGTTCGTAGGTAAAGAGATTCCGGTCTGATCCCGGTTCAAAACCAAAATAATCAGCGGGTGTTGTTAGCGATCCGTTCTGTGCCGCTAGTCCCATCAGTGCAAACAGCATCAAGGCTGCGGCTAAAAAACTCCTCATAAGATCTTAATGTTATTGTTGATACACAGCGCCCTTTCAATCGATCCAGACACTCTTTATATTTACAAATTCCATAATCCCCTCGATAGAGAGTTCCCGCCCGATACCGGAGTTCTTCACTCCCCCGAAAGGAAGCCTGGGGTCAGATTTGACCATGGTATTGATGAATACAGCGCCCTCTTCAGCCTCCTCAATAAATTTCCCGGCCAGTGCTTCATTCTGAGTGAACAACTGCATACCCAGTCCGAATACCGACTGGTTCGACAGCTCCAGGGCCTTTTCGGCCGAATCCACCTCTGAAACAGCAAACACAGGACCGAAAACCTCTTCATCAAACAGCGGCATCCCCGGTCTCACATCTATCACCAGGGTGGGCTCAAAAAAGGCCCTCTCCCGGTGGCCTCCCGTTAGCAGCTTAGCTCCCATTTCCACCGAACTCCTGACCTGACTCTCCACTTCCTCTGCCTGCTTAACCGAAGAGAGCGGGCCCACATCAGTCTCTTCATCCATGGGATTTCCCATCTTCAGTTGAGCAATCCTCTTCAACAGGGAGGGTACAAAATCCTCGGCTATCCAACTCTCCAGGATGAACCTTTTGGCGGCAATGCAGCTTTGTCCGCCGTTCTGCATCCTAGCAGGGATAGCAATATTCAGGGCCAGCTCCTGGTTGGCATCATTCAAAACCACAAATGCATTGTTTCCCCCCAGCTCCAGGACGCACTTCTTCAGATGAAGACCTGCCTGGGCAGCCACAGCCCTCCCGGCGGCTTCACTCCCGGTGAGCGAAACCGCCCTGACATATTCATGGGCAATGACTCCCGCTACCCGGTCGGAGGAGATGGCCAGGTTCTGGAACACACCCTCTTCGTAGCCGGCTTCAGTAAAAATTTCCTCAATGGCTGCACCACATCCCTGCACATTGGAGGCATGCTTCAATAACAGGGTATTGCCTGCCATAAGAACCGGTGCAGCACATCTGAACAGCTGCCAGAAAGGAAAATTCCAGGGCATTATTGCCAGTACCGCCCCCAGGGCCTGGTACATCACCCGGCTCTCTTCAGCCTCAGTAATGACAATCCTCTCGTGGAGAAACTCCCGGGCATGGGCCGCATAATATTCACAAACCCAAGCGCACTTCCGGACCTCAGCCTCCGCCTCCTTAACGGGTTTACCCATTTCAGAGGTGATCAGCTCTGCTAATTCCCGGCTCCGGTCTCTCAGGATTCCTGCCACCTTGTTCATCAGCACTTCCCGCTCCTCAAACGAGGACCTGCTATATTTACTAAATGCAGTACCGGCCCTCCCCAGGCGCACCGTAAGGTAGATATCCGAAAGTTGCGGATAGTTGATCACCCTGCTACTATCGTAAGGATTAATGCTCTTCAGAACTGCCATAGCAAATGAATCGGGTTTCAGATTTCTTTTTAGGAAATCGCAATTTATAAGAATCGGGGGGATTATCAAAACATGGGAAGGTCCAATTTTCCGGGAGACACCACAATGCTAAAAAATGTCAATTAGCGGTTCCGGACCATTTTACCGGGACTATTGACTTATCTTAAAATCTCACTAATCAATATCTTTATCATGAATACAGGAGCATGTATCATTGTACTATTACTGATCGGAATGCTGACTGTACAGGCAGAGGCCGACTATTAAATGTATCTCCAGCTTATGCCGGAGCTAAAGCTTGACCGGATCTCCAAATTTGAAAAGAACCCGGGCCTCACTGGATGAGAAGTCCACCTTAAGAAACCGCAGATTGATCAGCCTGCTGATCTACCAGGGGCTGCGACAAACCGAAATTACCATGCTTCGGCTGCAGGATATAGATCTGGAAAGTGGGCCAGAGTTATTGAAAACTGAAACTGATAGGCTGGTGGTAACATTGCGCGGCACTACTGAAAGAGGAGTAGGGATCTTCGAGTGGTACAGGTCTTTGAAGGGCATAAGAAGATCAGTACGACAGAGAAGTACCGCCAGAGCGGCCTGGAGGAGTTGCAGGCAGCCATCGAGAAACATCATCCGTTGGGATAAGCATGGTATCACAGAATGTGACACCATGCTAGAAAAGAAACATAAGTGGAAATTAATCCCTAAATTTGTATAAAAGCAGAGCAGTATGGAAGCAGCAGAGTTAAGAAAAAAGGTTCGAAGCTACATTGATAAGACGGATGAGAGGTTCCTCAGGATGGTTGATGCTATGAGAAAGGAATATGAAGGATCTGAGGTTGTAGGATATGAGGTTAATGGTACCCCCATTACCCAAGAAGACCTGAAAAAACGAGTCAGAGCAGCCTCTGAACGTGCTGAAGCCGGAGATTACATCACCCAAGAGGAAGTGGAAAAGGAGATGGAAGGCTGGTAATGAAGAAGAAGCTTCCAGTTCATTGGGACCCCAGGGCTAAGGAGAGCCTTGAGAGTATCTACGAGTATATAGCTGACGACTCAGTGAGTGCTGCCAGGCATGTTAAGAAGTCTTTGGCTCAACTGGCTAAAAGCCTCGGAAACTTCCCGGAAAAATACTCCACAGAAGAATACCTGGTCGATGAGCCGAGGAACTACCGGTCGGTATCCAAATGGCGATACAA
>JAAEOI010000206.1 GCA_024244665.1 Bacteroidota bacterium
AGGGACCATTTTCCTCAATCATTTTCTACGCACCGGATTTGATATGTATACGGCCGTAGGGGAGGGCGATTATGTGGCTGAGAAAGCCGAGTCGGCTACGGGTTGGCTTTTCCCGGTGGGGGATGAAGTCAACTCACTGGGATACGATTTCATGTTTACCGATATGTTCGATTCCATGGATCAGGGAAAAGCGCCTATGGAAACCTTTTATGATGGATATGTGGTCAATGCCATCATGGATGCCTGCTATCTTTCCTCAGAGTCGAAAAAGTGGGAACCAGTGGAACTGGAGGATTGGCGCGGAAGCGATGAACTAAGCGGGGGTCCCCAGCTAAAAGAATACGACAAGGAACACTACCTGATCAAGGAGGAAAAGATTCCCGATGGCACGGTGAAACTGATCCTGAAGGAAAAGTCTTCCGGTAAAATTATCCAGAGAATCACTTAAGCATTTTTCACGGCCTTGCCGCTTCCATTTTTCTCCTTAAAGAGGAAGACAAACAGGATCAGGACCACTGCCGAAAGTATGGCTGGTACATACCAGATCTTTGCCCAGTCGGGAGCGCCGTCGATGCTTAGCATATCAACTGTCCTGCCTGCAATCCAGGTACCAATGAACATTCCTAAACCATAGGTGGCAAAGGTGATCAGTCCCTGGGCCGAGCTCTTCAAGTTGTCGGGTGCTGTCTTGTCCACATAAATTTGTCCGGCCACCACAAAGAAATCATAGCAGATACCATGCAGGATGATGCCTGCATAGATCATCCACATCCCAGCCTCTGCATCCCCGTTTGCAAATAGAAGGAAACGTAATAACCAGGCCCCCGCGCCCACAAAAAGAACC
>JAAEOI010000207.1 GCA_024244665.1 Bacteroidota bacterium
AATGACTGCATGGATGGTGGAGGCACTTAATCCAAACCTGATGCAGCCTCTTGAAGGTCAGCCGGTATTGGTCCATGCGGGGCCATTTGCCAACATTGCCATTGGCCAATCCTCGATTGTAGCAGATAGGCTTGGGCTGAAACTGGGTGATTATAATGTAACCGAATCCGGTTTTGGAGCGGATATTGGATTCGAAAAATTCTGGAATCTGAAATGCCGTTTCTCAGGAAATAAGCCCAATGCGGCCGTTCTGGTTGCCACTATCAGGGCCCTTAAATGCCATGGTGGCGCTCCGATTCCTGTTCCTGGCCATCCTCTTGATCCTAGTTACAATGAAGAGAATGTTGAATGGGCGGTGAAAGGGGCTGAAACGAATCTCCTACACCTTGTTAATGTGGTTAAGAAGGCTGGTATCAATCCTGTGGTTTGTATAAATAATTTCTATACGGATACGGATGATGAGATAAATGCGGTACGAAAGGTTGCTGAAGATGCCGGAGCCCGTGTTGCTCTTTCCAAGCATTGGGAAAAAGGCGGTGAAGGAGCCCTGGAACTGGCTGATGCCGTGG
>JAAEOI010000208.1 GCA_024244665.1 Bacteroidota bacterium
GAAACTGACAGGAGATATGGAGATGCCCGCTATGCGATTTAAACCCATAGAGGAGCTTTACGACTCGGAGAATGATCCGCTCATGATCAATAACCTGGCAGGAAATCCGAAATATGAACCGGTGCTGGAACGGATGCGCCTGGTACTTCATAACTGGATGATTGAGTCCCGTGACCTGGGAATACTTGAGGAGGCAGAGATGATGAAGCGTTCAGAAGGCAAAAAACCCCAGTGGAATGTGGGGCAGGAGCTGGACAATTACGAGAGGATTCTTGAAACAGCGGATCTGATGTACCAGGGTGAAGCAGCCATTCCCGAATTACTGGTCAGGGCCAGGGATAAGGATGCGGCCATCCGTTTTTGGGCCGTGCTGAGCCTGGCGGTTTGCCGGTCAGACGATGAGGTCGTGGTCGGCGGACTGAAGGCTGCCCTGCAGGACGAATCGGTCAGTGTGCGTCTGAGCGCAGTGGAAGGGCTCTTCAACCGGAGGCATTACCAGGAGGCCCTGCCGGTGGTCATTGCGGCTCTGAATGATCCCATCATCCACGCGCAGGTCAGGGCATCGGGTATTCTCGACTCCCAGCCACCGGAGGCAAACGACCAGCTGCAGGCTGCCATTGAACCCTTGAAACTTTTAGCAGAGAAGATCGATGTATGCAAGATGCCGGGAATTCCCTTCGGCCTCAACTATCCCTTCGACCGTACCATCAAAGCCATCAGCGGCGAAGAGCTATACTACCGTTGGGGCCATGGTGCCTCGGGTAGGCCATAAATATCATCACTTAGCCTTTGAAAAAGTAAGATTAATCACTATTATTGCCTTTGATAAATTATGATAGCGGATAATTATTGCCTTTGAAAAATACTATTCAGGATGTATTTAAAGCGAAACATCGATGCGGACTTGATTAGCTGGAGAAATGAAGCGGAACGAAAACCTTTGCTTGTCAGAGGGGCAAGACAGGTTGGCAAATCTTCTTCAATTAGGAAATTAGGAGAAAGTTTTGATTCTTTTTTGGAGGTTAATTTTGAGGAACATAAAACGGTTCATTCTCTTTTTGAGGGAGATTTGACTCCACAGAATTTGTGTGAGAATTTATCGGTAATGTTTGATACGGAAATTGAGCCTGGCAAAACGCTGCTTTTCTTTGACGAAATTCAGGCATGTATCCCTGCGATTTCATCATTGCGTTTCTTTTATGAAAAAATGCCCGAACTACATGTGGTGGCAGCTGGTTCATTATTGGAGTTTGCACTTGCTGAAATTCCCTCCTTTGGAGTAGGAAGGATACGGTCAATATATATGTATCCCTTGTCTTTTGATGAATTCCTTTTGGGTGCCGGGCAGGCTAAGCTTTTGGAATTGAAAAAGAAAGCCAGTGTACAACGACCTTTGACAACTCCCATACATGAGAAGTTGCTGGAATTGCTAAAAAAATTTCTGATCATTGGTGGAATGCCTGAGGTTGTAAAGAAATATGTTACCCAGAATGATTTACGAGCTTGCCAAAGGATTCTTGAGGATTTAATCAATTCCTTTCGTACGGATTTTAGTAAGTATAAATACAGGGTACCGTCTTCCCGTATCCGAGAAGTATTTGAATCAGTTGTTCATCAGGCGGGAGGGAAATTTGTATTTAAGAAAGCATCGCAGGACCTGAATACTGCACAAATAAAGGAAGCCCTTGAATTATTAATAATGTCTGGCCTGGTAATTCCAGTAACACATACATCAGCCAATGGTATTCCACTTGGAGCAGAAGTGAATCCGAAAAAGCGTAAGATGCTATTGCTGGATACAGGTATTTTCCATCGCTTGCTGCAGCTTGATATTTCAGAATTACTCTTTAGCAAAGAATTAAATTTGGTGAATAAGGGGGGGATAGCAGAACAGTTTATTGGATTGGAGATACTGAAAAATGTTTCCTGTTACACCCAAATTGAATTATTCTATTGGCATCGTGAGGCACTGAATAGCAATGCAGAGGTTGATTATTTAATTCAACTAAATGAGGAAATAGTACCTCTTGAAGTGAAATCAGGATTAAAAGGTTCCATGAACAGCATGTATATCTTTTTAAAAGAGAAGAACGCGAAATTTGGATGTCGTTTTTCATTGGAAAATTTTGCAGAACATGAAAACATACAAGTTTTTCCGCTTTACGCTGTTGGAAACATTTTACCTTAAAAAGGGGGATCTTGATCATATGAAACACATAACAGTATTTACAGCAGCAATACTCGTAGTTATCGCTTCATCATGTTCAAACCTATCCCGCAACAACCCGGATATCGGCCGTACAACAGGATACAATGATAGCGGTGAACTTCTGCCTTATCCCAAGAGTGAGCTGATTTCCGGCTTTTCCATCGACACGGCTCGCCTGTCCATCGGGCATGGGGATAACTGGGCCATCACCTGGGCCGATGATGATAAGCAATATTCATTTTTCACCGATGGGAAAGGCTTCGGAACCTTCGAAGAGGATGTGAGCATTGCCCCGGTAGTCCTTGAAGGCGATCCGCCCCGTGTTAGCGGGAAAGACATATTATCCAGAAGCGGAACCTTATCCTATGAGGGAGGTGATGTGAATTCGGCCAAGGTTTGTGGCCTGCTAATGGTCCGGGGGACCTTATTTGCCTGGGTAAGGAATATTAATCCTCCCGGTATGCCCAAAGGCACAGGATCAAAGCTGATGTTCTCGAAGGATCATGCCAGGACATGGGAATGGGTGGACTGGGACTGGCCGGCTATCGGCTATCCTACCTGGCTGAATGCCGGTAAAAACTATGCCGATGCCAGGGATGATTATGCGTATTTTATATCACCGGACGGACCAAGTGCCTATTTCGATTATGACTCCATGCTCATGGCAAGGGTGCCTGTTGCAGGTATCCTGGATAAAAAGCAATACACTTTTTATGGCGGACTCGATGAGAACGGGGAGGCCAGGTGGCTCGCTTATGAAGATCGGCAAGCAGTTTTCAGGCACGATGGGGGATGTTTCAGGCCCGATATAGTCTATAACCCCGGGCTTAAGCGATATTTTGTATCCATTGCTACTCCGGCAAAAGATTGGGGATGGTGGTCGGAGGATCATCCCGGACGTTTAGCCCATTTTGGACTTTTTGAAGCTCCCGATCCCTGGGGACCCTGGGAAACCGTATTCTTTGAAGAAGATTGGGGTGCTCCGGAGAACCGCTTTTCACCCCACATTCCTCCCAAATGGATCAGTGAGGATGGCCGGACCTTCCAAATATTGTATTCCTGCATACCTGTGGGACCCTACAGGTTTAATATCCAGAAATGTACAATTACTGTTTAATAGGAACTTATGAAAACAGCATTCAACCAATGGACACGCCGGAATTTCCTGAAGGGAACAGCTGGGATGTCACTTGCAGCAGTCACTCCCTTTGGATACGCATCCGTAATCAGGGGAGAATCGAGTAATAGTAAAACAGTTCCGGGTCAGGACTTTAAGTATTCCTGGCGCATTAAACCGGTTCACTGGACCTCCGACAGTCAGTTTGCGCGTTTGAAGGATTTTTTCGGAGAGCACCGGGATATCATTAACGAGATCTCCCTGTTTGTGGGAAGGCTGCATTCCTGGCATGGCTATGTCCCACCCGAGACAGATAGGATCCAATTTGAACTTGGGGCCAAACGCATTGAACAATTACGAAATGATGGCTTCTCACAGATAGGATTCAATGTGTGGCCGACCTTTGGAGATGAAGGGGACCATTCGGATTCCGACCTGCCACTGCCACCAATGGTCGGGTATGACGGGACGGTAGCCAAACATGTGACCTGTCCCTCATCGCCTGATGTGATGAAGTATCTGTCGGAGCGCTTTGCGATTCTGGCCAGGTACCATCCCGATTTCATCTGGGTGGACGATGACGCCAGGATGGCTCACAAGGGCGAGGGATTGGACTATCCCTGTTTTTGCAACATTTGCCTGGGAGAGTTCCAGGAAGGAAAATGGGGCAGTCGCAAGGAGCTGGTGGAGGGGCTTAACCATCCCGCTAACAACAGCCTGCGCGAGGATTGGATCGATTATAATGCTTTCAGGCTGGACCGGGTCTGTGCACACATCAGGGAGGCTGTCCGGGAAGTGGATCAAAAACTGGATCTGGCCTTTATGACTGTGGGACCCACCCATACATCCTATTCCGGTGATTTTATAAAGCGATGCATGACCACCCTGGAAAGTGTCCGTGGAAGACCCGGGCACACATTCTATGTGGATGCGGAACCACGTGATATCCTGCGCAAGGCCATGGATGTGGGATGGCAGATCGCGGATTATCCGAAGCATGTCACTGATATCCAGTATGAATATGAAGACTTTCCATCCATTCCTCTGGATAAGGCAAGGATGATAAATTCGGCGGAATGCGCCATTTCTGTGGCCTCCGGATGCAATGGGGTGGCTATCCATACCTTCCAGCTGGTTCCCAACTCCTTTGATGAATACAGGCCCATGATGAAATCTCTACAGGCTGATTATGGATACTTACAAAAACTAACCCGGTCGACCGCTGCAACAGATCATCAGGCCGGTATTTGGTTACCCTGGACACCCTATTTCATGGCCAGGCGTATGGTCAGCGGTAAATGGTTCGGTGAATCGGCCAGGCCATTGCGTGCCCCTCTTACCTGGAGTGAATTCGGTATCCCGCTAACTGCAGATAGAAATGGTTCGAGTGGGACCATCCTGGCGGGTGATGCGGTGGATGCATTTACCGATGAGGAATTGAAGGAGCTTTTTGAAAGTGCCGTTTTTTTGGATATCCAGGCACTGCAGATCCTGACAAATCGGGGGTTGGATTCCCTTACAGGCGTGCGGCCCGGAGAAAGCTTTCAGCTCGCAAGCGAGCAGTTAGCCCAACATGAGATCAACGGGAAATACGCAGGCGAATGGCGAAATGTATACATGAATTCAACCGGTTGGATACTCGAAATTACCGGGGAGGATGTCCAGGTATGTTCACATCTCTTCGATGTGGATAGCCATAAAAAAGGTGCCTGCATGACCGGATTTACAAATGAATTGGGAGGAAGGGTGGTTGTTATGGGATACCAGCCCTGGGAACGGATTTGGACCGAGGCAAAACTGTACCAGGTCCGACAGGTGGTGGACTGGGCCACACAAAAGCACATTCCCTTGAGAATGGATCCCGCCGCACGGATCGCAGCTATCGTGAGGACCAATGCTGACCGCAGCAGGATTACGGCCGTTCTTTTAAACAACAGTTTTGATGAAGCGAGCCATGTCCCGGTGATGCTTCGCGGTCCACTGAAGAAGGTGGTCAGACTGGATCCTTCCGGCAGGACAGCTACAATTGATTTTAAGATGCAAGGGGAGGCTTGTCTTATAGATGCAGGCGCCATTCAGCCCTGGCAAACCATAACCCTCATCGGATCATGATCATACAAAAAAACTCATTATGAAAGGAATATATATTATTATTACGTTAATAATCAGCATCATAACGCAGAATATTACTGCGCAGTACTCCATGGATCTCAGCGGAACCTGGTCATTCCAATTGGACAATGAAAAAGCAGGCGAACGCGAACGCTGGTTTGAAAAGGAACTGGCGGAAAGCATCCGCCTTCCGGGCTCAACTGATGAACAGGGTTTTGGGGTCAGGGCAATGGAGCCGCAAAGAACACGCTTAACACGGGAATACCGCTATGTGGGACCGGCATGGTACCAGAAAATTATTGAAATTCCGGAATCATGGCAGGGCAAGCATGTGGAGCTATTTCTGGAACGTGCTATGTGGGAAACAAAGGTGTGGTTGGACGACCACTACATCGGCACTGCGGAAAGCCTGGTTGTGCCTCATCGTTTCGATCTATCAGACTACATCACCCCGGGCAGCCACCGGCTCACCATCCGAATTGATAACCGTCTGAAGTTCAATGTTGGACATAATATGAGCCTGAAGGGGAAAGGCTGGGCCCGAATGTGGGCCATGTCGGTAACCGAGGAGAGTCAGACCAACTGGAACGGGGCCATCGGGCAGCTGGCTATACGGGTGAGTGATCCCGTACGTATTGAACGTCTGGAAGCCTATCCCGACCTTGCAAAGAAAGAGACCCGGGTGGTCGCCTATGTGCGCAGCCATGCCGGCGCCGTAAGCGGAGAAGTGACCGTTTCCGCATCCTGTGGCGACCACAGGATGGGTCCTGTAAATGTTGATTTCAAGACAAAAGCCAATGACGAACTTTCCCAGAAGGATCCGCTATCACCAGTGCTCGGCGATCTTTCCGCAGAATTTTACGAATCACGCGCGGTCTGCAAGGTGGAGTTGATCCTTCCCTTTGGGGAAGGGGCAAAATTATGGGATGAATTCTCCCCGGATATTTATAAGCTTGAGGCATCTATGACAGCAGTGGATGAGAAGGAGGGATCCTTCAGCCATGAGAGATCTGAAACCTTCGGGCTACGCGAATTTGTGGCGGACGGGGACCGCTTCCTGCTCAATGGAAGAAGCGTTTTTTTGCGAGGTAACCAGGATAATTGCATTCATCCCGGGACTGCCTATCCGCCCATGGATAAGCAGAGCTGGCTGGATTTCCTGCAGAAGCATAAGGACTATGGATTAAACTGCATGCGCTTTCACTCCTGGTGTCCGCCTGAGGCGGCTTTCGATGCAGCGGACGAACTGGGCATGTTCGTGCATGTTGAGGGTCCCGTCTGGGATGGCCATGGCAACATTGGGTATCCGGCCGACCGGGCTGCCTTTGTCCGCTTCGAAATGGACCGGATCCAGAAGGAGTACGGCAACCATCCCTCCTTCTGCATGATGGCCATCGGGAACGAATTTAACAACCACAGGGAATTGTATTTGCAGTACATTCTTGAGGTGCTCAAGTACCAGGATGACCGTCACCTCTACACTGCCGCATGTCACCCGGCGGATACCAACAGGAATGATGAGTTTTATGTGGGTGCAGGAGGATTAAATGGATGGGCACGGGGCCTCACATATATGGAAGGTTCCACTGATTGGGATTACGAACATACCATTGAAGGCTATACGCGACCCTTTATTTCCCATGAGATCGGGCAATACACAAGTTTCCCGGATTTCTACTCCTGGTTTAATGAAGAAAAGTACAGCGGTCCGCTCAAGGCAGAATATATTGGACTGCTAAAAGAGAAGTTTGAGCAGAATCATCCACCGGAACGGGGACCGGAATTTGCCACAGCCTCCGGTGCAGTTCAATTGTTGCTGTATAAGACAGAGATCGAGGCCATGTTGCGCACACCATCCATGGCAGGCTTTCACCTGAACGGACTAATGGATTATCCCGGTGAAGGGGTGGCGCTGATCGGCATGTTGGATGCCATGGGGGATTCCAAAGGAATAGCCACACCTGAAGAGTTTCGTCAGTTCTGTTCGGTAACAGTTCCGTTGGTGCGCCTGCCTTCCCAGACTTATGATGCAGGGGATGAATTTGTGGTGCCGGTTGAGGTGCGTCATCACGGAGCAACAGACCTTTATGAAAGTGAGTGGAGTTGGCGAATAACTGATCAGGAGGGAAAGGAGATTGAAGAGGGAAGGCTGTGTACTTATGATGTACCCACCGGTAAGCTCACATCACTGGGGAGTGTCCGGACGAAACTACCTCAGTTTGAGCAGCCGGCAGAACTCACCCTCCAGGTATGGATGGAAAACAGCCAGGTAAAGAACCAGTGGCCCTTCTGGGTATATCCTACCATTGAAAAAACTGAAACACCTTCAGATGTTATGGTATCCGGACAGTGGACTCCCGAAGTCAAAAAGAGGCTTAAATCCGGGGGGAAGGTTCTGCTTACCCCGGCAAAAGAAGATATTCAAAGTCCGGTGGACATACGCTTTGGAACCGTATTCTGGGGCCGCGGGCTGTTCCCCACACAGCTCCGGCCCTTGGGTATCTGGTGCGATCCCGCACAGCCTGCACTGGCCCGGTTCCCGACCCGGGAATACGCCGGCTGGCAGTGGCAGGACCTGTTAACGGAGACCTTTGCCCTGACCCTGAATAACCTTCCTTTTGAGTATGAACCGGTGGTATATATCATCGATGACTTCAATGAGAGTCACCGCCTGGGGGTGCTGATGGAAGCGCAGGTGGGCAAGGGCCGTTTGCTTATCAGTACCATGAACCTGGGTAAGGAGGGAGAGCGAAGCATGGCCCAGGAGCAGATGCTGAACAGTCTGCTGAATTATACGGGAGGGGAGGAGTTTAATCCCTCTCAATCCCTCAGCCTGAAGCAAGTGGAGGGGATGTTCCGCTCCGGTAACAATTAAAACAGTGCAGATGGTGTTTTCACGAGTAAGTCTATTGAATTCATTTTTTTTCGAGAACCTTATTTTCAGGAACCTTTTATTGACCACTCTGATACTATCATTCCCTGTGGCACAGGCCCAGGCGGAGGCACCGGCACCGGCATCCGCTAAACCCAACATCCTGATTATCGTTGTGGATGATCAGGGCTATGCCGACCTGGGGGCTTTCAGACATGCTGCCCCGGATGTCCGAACTCCGAATATGGACCGGCTTGCGGCCACTGGTGTCCTTTTCACCCAGGCCTATACCACAGCTCCTGTGTGCAGCCCTTCACGAGCCGGATGGAACACTGGCCTGTACCAGCAGCGTTGGGACACCCTGTCCAGCTGGGCACCCGGGATGCCCGGGAATGTTCAGAACATTGCACAGATCATGAAATCCAATGGTTACGCCACAGCCCGCTTCGGAAAAAACGATTACGGTAAGGGGTATCATGTTCAGAATACTCCTGAATATCCCCTTAATCACGGTTATGACGAATTCCTGGGATTTGCTGCTCACGGGCACGATTATTTTCTCCTTTCGGAGGATATGGAAAACCGGACCCCCGATCCTAAGGGGCACAGTGCGGTGGTGGGTCCGCTTATGCACAATGAAGGATACAAGAGCTTTGAAGAAGGCTATACAACGGAGATCTTTTCTGATGCAGCCATCGACTTCTTTAAAGAGCAAGGGGATGATCCTTTCTTTGTCACCCTCTCCTACAACTCGGTCCACCACCTGATCCACCAGGTACCCAAAAGCTATCTGGATAAATTCGGTGTAGGGGAGATCCCAGCGTACGATCCGGAGACCATGGGAAATTATGAGACCTGGTTTAAAAGGTATATCAGACTGGGCGAAATCAGTGATGAGGAGATGCGCAAATACTACCTGGCGAACCTGAACTGCCTGGACGACAATATCGGGCGTGTTCTGGATGCGCTGGAGGAGCTCTCCCTTGCAGAAAATACCATGGTGATCTTCTTCTCGGATAACGGCGGACCGCCGACCACCGGTGCGTGGAATCTTCCACTGGCGGGTAGCAAGTTCACACTCTGGGAGGGAGGCATCCGTGTTCCCTTCATTGTATCCCGGCCGGGTGCACCGGATGC